>NZ_JAAXMS010000001.1:900000-1128761 GCF_012290005.1 Crateriforma spongiae | reverse complement strand
CATCCACTCGATAAGTGTGTAGAAGCCGGTCGCCTGTTTTCACTTCAACCACGATTGCCAACCTCTGCTTTGAAACGGGCGGCGAATCATTCTCAATGGAAAAACAATGATACGACTGATCGCTATACGCCTGCTGAGCCACTGAAAGACATTCGCAGGTTGAATCAATAGACAACCGATCCGATGTAACGCTGCCGTACGGCAACCTTACGAAAGTCGACTCACCGGGAAACAATACGCCAAGATTGATTGATGCTGATGAATCAATCGCAAAACCATATCCGTCCCGAAGGAGCCTTTCATTCTCTACAGGAATTGATGCTTGCGAGTCGGGATCATCAAGACACCCACAAATCACCAATACACAGCAAAGCCAGAGAGACGCGAAAGCCAGAGAGACGCGGCACAATCCGCATTTCCATTGACAACGCCCAGTTCGGCTGTCATTTGGGAAACAACAAATCAACCAAAAGTCAGGCTTGAGAAATCGCGAAATTGTTGCCCCCGCCATCGATGTGCCCGAAATCTTGTGCCCTGGAATCGCGCCCCTATCGAACTCAATGTCAATGGCCAAACCCAAGAGCTCGATCTTTCCCACCGTAGCGTGGTGTAGGAGAATTTCAAGACGCGAATGTGCCGCACTGGACGCCGCCAAAAAGTAAACAAATAACCACAGGAGAGTTTATCAATTGCAGCGTCAGGCGAATCCACTCGCCGTGACTTTTTGCGATGGGATGCTTCGCATGTGGACCAACTCGGAAACGTAACAGACCCGCGTCGCGATGAACCGATTTGTCGATTGACTGTCGATGATGATCTGTGAAGCCAGCGCCGGAGCGGACGATTTCGTTTCGGTCGCTAAGCGTGCAAACACAAGGAGCGAATGGTTCGCCAAGTTTTTGAACATGCGATATGACCTTCGTCCGCACGAACGTTTCAATGCCATACCCCCGCGATTGAACTTGATGAGCTTGAACCGGTTGTGGCGTCATGGCTCACCGACGTGCACCGGATCACCGACTCGGCGGTCAGTGATTTCGTGCAACTCAGTCAACCAAGCAAACTGCGCTAAAATTCTTCGGGCTTGACGTACTTCAGGATCGAGTTGAATCGATCGTACGAAGGAACTCCTGAAGTCATGTTGAGAGACATCTCAAACCACTCCTTCTTCGTGTTGGCAATGTGAGCCATTGCGACGAAGTCATGGGCGCCGGCAATCACCGCACAAATGATCATGAAGAGTATGTCGGTGAACGGGTAGGTGATCGTGACGGTTCGCGGATCGACAACATGGTGGAGATGCCCGGTGAGACCGGTAGAAAGTTCCCTGCGATGAACCCTGGGGTAGATGCATCGCTCAGTGGTTCCTCGAAAGATATCTTCAATCGCCCCTTCACCAAGCTTCGCAAATCGCCCTGGGAATCAGCCAACGCTTCACGAAGGAACCAACGTGAACTTCGTGGCCACGCTGATTTGATCAGCGACCATTTTTTCGCCCAGCGATGGCCGGCCAGTGTGTCGCGAAGGTTTGCCGCTCGATCGTCACACCCGGCATCCATGAACCACTCCCTCAAGTCGCCCCAATCAGAAACAAAATTTGCCCTGGGACCATCGCATCGAACGATTCATATACCCAGCCGACCATCAGCCTGGCGAGCCCCTCGTGAAAATCACTGGCCGCACAGTCCAAACCACCGTCCGTGCCGCACCTCAATCACCCGAGGGGTTGCATTGGGAACCGCTGTCCCCCATGCGACTTTCGGCATATCGCTCCGTCATGAAACTCTCCAATGGTTACTAGCGGTGACGCTTGGCTTGCTAGCAACGTGGGATTCACCTTGACGTTTGCGGCCACCGCTTCTTATTCATCCGCCTATGTATCCAGACGCCTTTACACGATCATCGGTACGTTTGCGACCGGCGATTTCGCGCCGCGCCGCCCCGATCGGGGTGTGCTTGGTGGTGTGCAGTGTGATTCTGCTTTCTGCAGGCTGCAGGACGGCTGCGACGATGCATGTCTGGCAGGCTCCGGCGATGAAATCGGCCGTGGGCAAACGAGTCATCATCGCGGGTGTCGAAGGGCCTCGGTCGCTGACCGGTCGCTTGGTGGATCAACTGTTGCAGCAAGCGCCGTCGGATGTCGGTCGCCAAATTCAATTGGCAACGGTGGACCAGTTGCCACAGCCTCCGGAGATTCAACTGACCAGTGCGACGGACGCGGTGCCCAGCGACGTCGCGCTGATGCCGATCGCCCGATCCGAAGGGTTCGACTACGTCTTGCAGGGCCGAGTCATCGAGAAAACACACCAGCGCATCCGTCGCGATGTGGTACCGATCCAGAACGCCGCCCCCGAACACATCACACTGTCTTGGCGTCTGCTGGCAACCGGCGGTGATCAACCACCCATCGGCGCCCCGCTGACGGTTCACTTCGACGATGCGATGCAGCGTTATCCGGACTTGGCCAATGAAGAAGACCCAACATTGGCACTGTTGAAGGCGGCTGCCCGCGATACGAACCGCTTGATTCTGCCGTCGCTGCGCAAAGACGAGGTTTTACTGGCGCGTCCCTACCTGACCCCGCTAAGCGGCCGCGTCCGCAAAGGGAACAAGCTGGCCAAAAACGGCAACTGGCAAATGGCGGCGCAACTGTGGGAGGAAGCTTTGCGTTGGCATCCCTTAAACACCAGTGCGATGGTCAACCTTTCCTTGGCCGCCGTGGCACGCCAGGATTTCACCCAAGCGAAAGAATTGGCCCGTCGTGCGGTCCGATGGGCACCGACCAAATTCAACAAAGAAAACTTGGTCTGGATCGAACTGCGTCAACGTGAATACCACAAATCGTTCGGCTTGGATGATCCGCCGGAAGGCTGGTTTGTCACCTTCGACGAAGCACCCTGATCGACGCGCTGTCATCTCGCCGCCCGATCACACCGACCGTGCCAGACGGATGCCGGTAAATTGCCAACGCGCATCCGGGCCGAAGAAATTCCGATACGTTCGACGCGCGTGCCCCGGCGACGTGGCACAGGAACTGCCACGCAAAACGTATTGGTTGCACATGAATTTGCCGTTGTATTCCCCCAACGCACCTTCCGGCGGTGTGTATCCCGGATAGGGGCCGTAGGAACTGCTGGTCCATTGCCACAGCGTGCCGTACAAACCTGAAACGCCGCTTGCCGATGGGGTACCGTGGGTCGGATGAACGGGCCGCCTAGCATCAATGCACTCGCCGCTGGTCGGATCATCAGGGCTTGGCTCCCTTGCAACGGTTTCCCATTCGGCCTCGGTCGGCAACCTGGCCCGCGACCAGCGTGCGAATGCGTCGGCCTCGAAATAGCTCAGGTGGGCGACCGGTGCCTCGGGATCGATTGGGTGGCAGCCTCCCAGCGTGAACTCGTCAAACCCCTCGCCTCGGCGAATCCAATAAATCGGGTTCGTCCAACCTTGCTGCTGGACCGTCGCCCATCCCGCTGACAACCAATGCCGAGGATCCTGATAGCCACCGTCGTCGATGAATTGTTGGTATTCCGCGTTCGTCACCAAGCGGTTGGCGATTTGAAAGGGTTCCAAAAAGACACGGTGCTGTGGCAATTCATTGTCGAAACAGAACCGGTCTCCGGTGCATCCCATTTTCACAACGCCACCATCACTGCTGATCCACTGCAACTCCGGTGCATCGCATGGTCCGCAGTCAGCATCGACATGAGCAGGGTACAGCGGGTTCTGGGCAAAGGCGTGCTTGATGTCGGTCAGCATCAATTCTTGATGTTGCTGCTCGTGATTCAGCCCCAACTCGATGACACGTGCTAGAGACTCATCGACCACGTCGGCGTTTCGCAGCAACGTGACCACAGCGTCGTCGACGTCGCGTCGATATCCCATGACCTCGCGAACCGTGGGACGCGAAAGCAGTCCACGCTGGTGCCGCGGGAATTGATCCCCCACCGTGTTGTAGTAACTGTTGAACAGATACCGAAACGATTCGTCGGCGACCGGTGCATCGCAACGGTCGGCCAAAACAAAGGTCTCAAAGAACCAAGTCGTGTGCGCCAGGTGCCAGCGGATCGGACTGGCATCGGGCATCGACTGGAGCACGCAGTCCTCTGGTTGCAGCGGCGCGACGATGCTGTCGCTGAGCGTCCGGACGTCGGCATAGCGTTTGGCCAAAGCTTGTCCGTCAGTGACGACGTCACCGTGGCTGGCCGACAAACCGCCGGCAGATTCACAAGTATCGGGCGTGCTGGACACGAGGTGCACTCGGGGGACGGAGTGATCGGAACACGGACTCGGGTAATGCGTCATTAGTTTGACGCATTGCGAACCGTTCGCCCACCTGCACACCGTGGACCACAATCACCGCGGCCTGCCCGGAAACCGCCGATCGGTCAGGCGTTCAGGGTGACGCCCAATTCATCCAAGCGTCCGGTGCTATCGCCGATGCTTTCGGCCGGCGTGCCCATCATGTCCAGCATGGAAAGGAACATGTTGGCCATCGGGCGTTCCGACGGCGTCACAATGTACCGGTCGGTTTCCAATTGACCGCCCGCGCTGCCGGCCAAAACGATCGGCAAGTCATCATGCTGGTGCCGATTGCCGTCGCTCAGCCCGCTGCCGTACAGGACCATGCATTGGTCCAGCAGTGTGCCATCACCATCGGGAATCGAATCCAACCGTTCCAGGAAATACGCCAGTTGTTCCACCAAGTAGTAGTCGATCTTGCGAAGCTTGCTGACGTTTTCTTCGCGGTTTCGGTGGTGGCTCAATTGGTGGTGAGCATCTTTGACGCCGATTTCGGCATACGAACGATTCCCGCCCGCGTTGTCCAACATCAACGTCGCGACGCGTGTGGTATCGGTTTGAAAACCGATCGCCATCAAGTCGAACATCAACCGCGCGTGTTCGCGGAACGCTTCGACACGACCATCGGGCACATCCAGATCGGGCAGCGCGGCGGCGTCTTCGCGTTCGGTGCGTTCGATCCGTTTTTCAATTTCGCGAATGCTAGTGAAGTACTCGTCCAATTTGCGTCGGTCAGTCTGGTTGACTTGGCCCAGCAATCGTTTGGCATCCCGCTGGACGACATCCAAGATGCTTTGGCGGGTCCGATTCAGTTCACGACGCTGGGCGGAATCGCCCGATCCGAACATGCGATCAAACGCCATGCGTGGGATCGTTTCTTTGGGCATCGGTTGGGTTTCGTTTCGCCAAGAGATATTCGACGAATAGGCGCAACTGTATCCGCTGTCACAGCTGCCCGCGTTGCGACTGCCTTCCAGTCCCAGTTCGATCGATGGCAAACGCGTCACATCGGCCAGTTGGGTCGCGGCGACCTGGTCGACGGAGATGCCCAGCCGAATGTTGCTACTGGTTTTCACCGGCCGTGCCGCGGTCAAGAACGTCGAACCGCCACGTGCGTGGTCGCCCGCGCCGTCCTTTTTGGCTCGTCCGTTATCCAAAGCCAAGCCGCCGATGACGTTCAGCTTTGACTTGAACGCCGCCAGCGGCTGCAGAGTCTTTGACAACTGCCAATCCGAACCGCCACCGGTCGGTTTCCAATCGGGCACGATCACACCGTTGGGAACAAACACACAAGCCATACGCACCGGAGAACGTTTTGGGTCGACCGAGGCAAAAGCACTTTTGGCCAACGGCGACATCGCTTCGAGCATGGGCAGCCCGAGCGCTACCGACGCCCCACGTAGCAAGGTGCGGCGATGCAACAATCCGTTCTCGGTTCGTTGGTCGATGGTTCGGGCTGTCATCGGAGTCTCCGGTTTTGGTGAAAGCATCGCAAACGGGTTTTGCTTTATCACGAGACAAACGATTTATCTCGCTTCATTCATTTGGGCTATTTTCGCTCGGCGTCGCCGACGGCATCGCGGAACGTCACGTTGGGCGTCCACTCGTAAGCCTGGAATGGACGGCTATTGACCACGCCCCAGACAAGATCGGCCAGCCGATAATCGTCCGCGGCTGTCTGCGCCACGATTTCATCGACGACACATCGATCTTGAGGGGTCAATTCGCGACCCAGTGCAAACGTCATCAGCTTGCGAACCGCCGTTGCGGCGAACGATTTTTGTTCGCTGCGTCCCAGCAGCTCGCTCAATTCTTTTCCGCCGTTGAACGTGCGACCGCCGGGAAGTTCGCCGCTGGAATCGACCGGGAACTTGCCATCCATTTTGCGAAAACGACCGACGGCATCAAAGTTTTCCAAGCCGAATCCCAATTGATCCATGACGCGGTGGCACGACGCACAGGCCGGATCAGCGCGGTGGATTTCCATCTGTTCACGCAGTGATGCCTCGGCTCCCGCGGTCGCCGTTTCCTCCAATTCCGGAACACCGGCGGGAGGTTCCGGCGGCGGTGTTCCCAGAATGTTCTCCAGGATCCATTTGCCGCGGATCACAGGTGATGTACGTGTCGGATTGCTGGTCAGGGTCAACACGCTGGCATGCCCCAGGACACCCCGGCGCGGAGTATCCGCCAGCGTAACTTTGACAAAATCATCTTCGGAAATCTTCGAATCCTTCAGACCGTAGTACTTCGCCAGTGCAGCGTCGACAAACGTGTAATCCGCCGTCAACAGTTCACTGATCGGTCGATTCTGATGAATCAAGTGCATGAACAGTGATTCGGTTTCCGTTGCCATGCGTGGCAACAGGCTTTCATCGAAACCGGCATAACGTGAAGCATCAGGCTGGACGCCTTCCAGATTTCGAAGTCCCAGCCACTGCGCCGCAAACTCGCTGGCAAGCGACCGCGACCGTGGATCGCGAATCATTCGTTTGACTTCGTTCTTCAGCACCGTTTCGTCGCGCAACTTGCCCTGGTCGGCCAAGTCCAACAGACGATCGTCTGGCAAACTGCTCCACAAGAAATACGCCAACCGCGTGGCCAACTGGTGATCGCTCAGCGTCACCACGCCTTCGTCCGCCTGGGCGACGACATTGCCCGTTTCCCAGTCGACGGGGCTTTCGATTCGGAACAAGAACCGTGGCGAAACCAGCATCGCGGCGATGGCGATTCGCATTCCATCCACAAAGGACTCGTCGCGATCGGTGGCCTGTTTGACCAAGGCGGCATAGGCGTCCAAATCGTCGTCGGTCACCGGTCCGCGAAACGCACGTCGCAGCAGCGGGGCCATGTTTTCGCGTGCGGCTTCGGCCACATCACGGTATCCACCACGGCGACGCGGCGGTTGTTTCCGCAGAATTTTCCACTGGCTGGGCGGATAGACCGGATTGTCGAACTCCGACGGTCCTTCGACTTCGATCTTGCGGACCATGTACGTGTATCGGTCTCGGTCAAAGCGGCGGTCGGGGGTCAGACCTTTGCCGAACTGTTTTTTGCCATCGCGGATGGCTTGCTTGCTGAGCTTTTCGATGGCATCCAACTTGGCTTCGCCGACTTTCCAGTTCGCGTCACCTTTGGCATCGTCATCCGCACCAGGCAGCGGCGCGACACACAAGACGTGGGTTCCTTCGGTCAAATGCACGGTGACCGATTCGCGCTGGCTGCTGCCACCACCGCCGAAGTATTCCGCCACGAAGGTGCCCAACAACAAACCGTCGGAATCGAACAAACCAAAGCGGCCGGGACCATCGTCCTCACGCGTCATCCCGCATGCGACCTGAACACGGTACTTGCCATCGGCGGGGACTTTGAATTCGGTCCATACGAACGATTCGGGCGTGATGAACCGTCCGTAAAAGCTGCCGGTCACCCCATCACCTTGGACCACCAGAAGATCACCCGCTGCTTCGGAATCAATTCGGGGCAAGTCGGCCGGGTCGACCAAGACGGCATCAGCGACCGAGATCGCCGCGTCCAAGTACTTTTCCATCAACATTGGCGACAACGACAATACATCCCCGTTGTTGTCAAATCCGCCGCCGACCTCGTCCGACGGGAATGCGTCCGCAGGCCGCAAATCCATACCGAACAGATCGCGGACCGAATGGTTGTACTCGGCACGGTTCAATCGCCGCGCGGTGACCTTGCCAGGCTTGGGCACCAAGTCGCATACGACCGAATACATCGCCGCGTCCAAAGCCTGGACCAGCTGTTTGCGTTCGCCATCGGTGGGAACGTCGTAATCTTCCGGGGGCATCGCGCCGAATCGAACCATGTTCAAGACACGTTCGGCGGTCATGCCGTTGCCCTCCAGCATCAGCCCTTCGATTGTGTCGAAACCCGACAGATCCAATTCGGCTTCTTGGAACGCATCGTTGTGACAGTCCAGACAGAACCGCTCCATCAATTCCCAGCCGTCTTTTTGCCAGCGGGCTTCGACGTCCGATTCACTGGACCGCTGGCTGTCCTGTGGATGCGTGTCGGACTCATCCGCGGTTGCGAAACCACCACCCGCGGCAATCATCCAAACAAGCGTCGACATCCAAACGGCCGCCCGCGCTGGGCACCGGCCGAATCGGCCAGGGTGAATGCGGGCCTGTGGGCGCGAACTGCAAACCGACCGGCAACCAAAAGGGTTCGGCAAACGGCGCCGTCGTTCGATCAATGCGTTCCGATGCATGGCGTGTCAGATCAGGCGGGTGGAGACTGTCGAAGCCAACCGGTCGGGGCCGTGGCCAGACAACCCGATGGCGATGCAGCGGCATCGATCGACAGGCGGTGCCCCATCGTGGATGAACGCATCAGCAATCCGGATTGGCAGTTTCGTCAGTCGTGGTGGGGTGGGTCGTGACGCGGTCGTCGCTGATTCGAAAAGAGGGAGATCGAGTCAGGGACGAGGGTTAGGCAACAGGGACGAATCATCAAACCTGAGGTGTCATTCACCGAATCGATCCGTGAATGAACGGCCGCGATGATCAGGAACCACAAGCCGTCTCGATGGAAATTCCGCGGAAGCGACGATCTCCAACTGAGGTTGCTATGTCCGACTGATCGGTGCGGACGAATGGGACGAAGGCGATGAACGCGGTTGCCTGTTTCGCGTCAGTCACGCGGGGGTGGGTGGGGGTCGGTGCGCCGCCGGGTCCGAGGTGCCAGTGGTCTGGCCCGTCTTTGTTCGGCGTCTACCTGCGGTCTATTGTAGCGATTTGGCCAGCTAGGTCCAGCTTTTTACCATTGGCACCAAAGTAGCGGAAAGGAACTGACACACACGTGTTCACCTACGGGTGCCCCCAATTCCGGCGATGCTTCGTACCGCCCGCGTTCAGGAGGAACGTTCTGCTGCGCTGGCCAATTCCCGCATCCGTGGAGGCAGACGACACGGCTTGCCTTCACGATTGACCGCCGCAATGGTCGACCAGGCTTGAACGATCAAGTCATCACCACGATGAATGCGATAGCGATGCTTCACCCGCACCGGTCGGACTTCGATGGCTTCGGTTGTCAGTGTTAATACGTCGTCGAATTCGGCTGCTGCGTGGTACAGAAGATTCATCTCGGTGACGACCAACAAAATCCCATCGTCTTCTAGCTGACGATACGAGATGCCCAATTCACGCAACATTTCGACCCGGCCCCGCTCGAAATAGTTCAAATAATTCGCGTGATGCACCCGTCGCTGGCCATCGGTTTCTTGATAGGCGACCCGTATGGGGATCTGCATCGCAGCCAATGGCGGCGGATCGGATGAGGGATCGGCGGGCGTCTGTTTGGCATTCATCCGTGACAGGTCATTCATATCCACAGGGGTCAATCAAAATAGACGGGTCGGGCTGATTCGTCGGGCGAATTGACCGTCCCGACCGGCGGGGCCTAAACTCTGCCGGTACCCGGGCCCTATTCGCATGACAAGAGGACAGCGACACGATGAGCTTCGGCGCCAATTCGGGGACCGATTTTAAAACGATGCGTGGCCGCGACTTTCCGGCCATTCGACAGTTTACGGTCTTCTTGGAAAATCGGGTGGGCCAACTTTTGGAGGTGGTCAAACGTTTCGAAGGGACGGGCATTCGCATCGTCGCGTTGTCGATCAGCGACGCGGCGGAGTGTGCGTTTGTGCGTTTCGTCGTCAGCGACCCCGACCGCGGCCGCGACATTTTGGAACGCAGCGGATTGACCATCATTGAAAGTGACTTGGTCGGCGTGGAATTGCCCGATGGACCGCAACCATTGCTGCGTGTTTGCACGGCGCTGCTGCAGGCGGAACTGAACATCATCCAGGCCTATCCGCTTTTGTCGCGTCCCCACGGAGAACCCGCCGTCGCTTTGATGGTTGATAACATTGAAAGCGCTCAGGAAACGTTGGCCGGCAAAGGTTTCCGCATGCTGACCGAAGGCGACTTGATCGATCGTGAAGGGCTGCAGGACTGACGACCGCGTGTCGGGGCCCCACGTGACGTTTCCAGACAGTAGACTACTATGTTTGTTTCCTGCCGCCCTTTGACCAGTCTTGTCCGGCGGTTTGTCTTGTCAGCGTGAGCATTGTGTCGGTGTCCGAAGCCTGGAATCACGGAATCAGCTTCGCCGACATCAGCGATGTCGGCATGCGTCGATCCAATAACCAGGACAGCCACGCGGTGGTGCTGGCGGATTCCCCCGAACGATTCGGCCTGTGTGGCCATCTGTTCGTTGTCGCCGACGGCATGGGAGCGCACGCCGCTGGTGAACTGGCCAGCCGCATGGCGATCGATCGCATTGCGTCGACGTATTTCCGCGGCGGTTCGCAATTGCCCAGTGATGAATTCGCGGCAATCGACCTGCTGCGCGCCTCGGTCGACCAAGCCAACGAAGAGATTCACCGCCGCGGTCAGGAAAATCCTGAGTTCCACAACATGGGGACGACCGCCAGTGCGATGGCCATCATCCCCGATGGTGCCATCATCGCGCACGTCGGCGATTCCCGCATCTATCGCCTGCGCGGCGACATGTTGGACCAACTGACGTTTGATCATTCGCTGGTTTGGGAAATGGAAGCCAGCGGACAGGTTCACCCCAACAGCGCGCTGGGCCAATCCATCCCCAAAAATGTGATCACCCGTTCGCTGGGCCCCAACCCGAATGTTCAAGTCGATTCGGAAGGCCCGTTCCCGGTGGCACCCGGCGACACGTTCTTGCTGTGCAGCGACGGGCTATCGGGACAAGTCGACGATGAAGAAATTGGCGCCATCTTGAGCTGTCTGCCGGTCGACGAAGCGGCCCGCGTCTTGGTCGACTTGGCGAATCTGCGTGGCGGTCCGGACAATTCCACGGTGATCATCGCCCGTGTGGACCGAATGCCCGACGGATCGGCGACACCACCGGCACGACCAGCCGCCGACACGCAGCGTGTCGTGTCCGGCCTGTTTCCGTCCGCCGCAGTCGCCTGCCTGTTGGGTGCCGGCGTCCTGGCGTTTGCCGGCATGTATCAGTCGATGGTGATCGCGATCCTGTTGGGCCTGTCTGCGGCGATCACATCGATCGTGCAGATGCAGCTGAGTGCCAAGCCGGCCAACAATCGTTTGCGAAACGATCATCCCGGCGGCGGCAGAGCCCCGTATCGACGGTACAACGCCAAGCCGTCCGATTCGCTGAACGAAAAACTGCGGACCACCGTCGACGAATTGCGGCGCGCCGCCGACGAAAAGTGCTGGGAAATGGACTGGCGAGAGGTGGAAAAGCACCAGCGGACCGCCGAACAGGCCGTCAGCAATGGCCAGTTTGCCGAAGCCGTCCGGCACCAAGCCGAGGCCATCATCGCAACGATGCAACAATTGCGCGAACAGCACGATCGGGCCGCCGGCGAAACGGCCATCGACAACTAGGGTGGCCGTCGCTTTCGGTTCGCGTCGCCCACCGATCAACGGATACGCGTCGACGTGAAACCGCAACGCGTTTCACGCCACATCATGGATCGAGATCTCAGCGGTGCCGCGATAGTGGTCCGCACAGCCACGCATTGGCATAGGGGAAATGTGGCAACTTTGCTAAAGGTCGGTTTGACGTTGCCGTGCCGACCTTCGCCGTGCCTACCTGCCGCTCATGCCCAGTCGACTGACCCGCTACATCTTGGCCGAGATCTTCAAGATCTTTGTCATCGCGTTGGTCGTTCTGACCGTGCTGCTGTTGCTGATCGTCGTCGCGCGGGAATTGCTGCGCAAAGGTCTGGGGCCCGATGCGGTGCTGCGGATCATGCCTTTCATGGCACCGGTCGCGTTGCAGTTTGCGTTGCCGGCGACCGCACTGTTTTCGGTGTGTTGCGTTTACGGACGTATGGCATCGGACGGTGAAATCGCGACGGTGAAGGCCAGCGGGATTTCACCGATGAAGCTGCTGCAGCCGGCGATCATTTTCGCCGCGTTACTCAGCCCCGTTTCGGTGGCTCTTTCCGATGTCGCCAAGTCGTGGGGCCAACCCGGCCTGCGGCGCGTGGTCATGATGTCGATCGAAGACATCGCCTATCGACTATTGAGGTCGAAGCATTCCTATCAATCGGACCATGGATTTTCGATCCACGTTCGCGAGGTCGTCGGACACCGATTGATTCACCCCGCCGTCACGATCCGAAAATCATCCGGCGGTCCGGTTCATAAACTGACCGCTGCCGAAGGCGAACTGATCCTGGATCCGGAAACGATGTCGTTGATCATCAAACTGGTCGACAGCCAGTTGGAATTCGGCAGCCATGTCAGCGGCACCTTTCCCGGCGAACATGAATGGCCCATTGAATTACAGAAAGGCGGTGGCAACCGTGATCCATCGTCGATGCGTCCACAAGACTTGCCGCTTCGCCTGATCGGGCGGGAACGACTGCGTCAGGACGGTGCGATGCATGAAACGGTGGGCAAACTAGCCGCGCAAACGGCTTTTTCGATCCTGACCGCTCGCCCCGAAGAATTGGCGGGTCCGCAAGGCCAGGCGATCGAGTGGGAATTATCCAGCGGTCAAAGACGACTGATCTTGCTGCACACCGAACCGTGGCGTCGCTGGGCCGAAGGTTTCACCTGCCTGTTTTTCGTCTTGGTCGGCGCCCCGCTCGCGATGATCGCCAAGTCCAGTGATTACTGGTCGACGTTCGGGATGTGTTTTCTGCCGACCATCCTGATCTATTTCCCGCTGTTCCTGCTGGGCCTGGAACAGGCCAAGGACGGGCACGTCCCGCCGTGGGGCGTCTGGGTCGGTAATTTCGTCCTGGGCGGTATCTCCGTCATCCTGATGGCACGAGTCCGCCGGTACTAGCGGGCACTGAACATCCTTGACGCCCGATAGTGGCATCACCGGGAATCGGGTGTTTTCGCGACAAAGATTCGGCGAAGTTCTACCGCCTCGATGGATCACCCCGTTATCTTCGGGGAATCGCCTTTCGGATCCGAACCAGGTCGACACCGTGATTCGACCACGGGTCCGTCGCTTCAAAATCAATGCCGCCTGCCACCGGGGTTTACCGAAACATGACCATGCCCATTGGACCAGTCGATCAAGCACAGCACGCTTGTTCGATCGAACGCCTTTCGAATCCGCGTCTTTCGCTTGGCCTGCGTTGGATCGTCTGCTTGGGTCTGGCCGTTGTCCTGGCTGGCCCGGTTCCCGGCGTCGCTTGCGCCGACGATGCTGCGGCCGATGAAGAAACGGCGACCGAAACCGAAGAACAAGAAGAACAGGCGTTTGTGGTACCAGAGGGTTCCCCTGACGAACTGTTCGATTTCATCCAGGATGTGATGTCCAAACGTGGTCGCGACCGAGATTCCATGTTCCGTTCGGCTCGGGCGGTGGTCGACGCTGCACAAAAGATCGTCGATCACGAAGACGCCGATGAGGACACCGTCATGCAGGCGCTGAACATCCAGTGGCCCGCTTTGTCGTTCCTGGCAAACTATCAAGCGGACGCCCGCCAGCAGCTTGCCGATTTGCTGGAACGGCATTCCAAGAGTGACCTGCCGCGTGTCCGCCAGTTCATCGAACTGCAACAGCTGAAATCGGAGATCAGTGGCGCGCGAACCGCATCGGCGGAAGAACAACAAGCCTTGATCGACCGCGTGATGGGGATCATCGAAACCGACGGGATCGACCGATCGTCTTATTCACTTGCATCCAGCCTGGCCCGCAACATTGGCTACTCCGATCATCCCGAACTGGGTGCCGAGATGTACGAACGCTTAGCCAAAGTCTTGTCCGAATCGGATGATCCGCAATTCCAACAGTTGGCCGACAAAGCCATGGGGTCCGCCAGACGAATGCGCTTGCCCGGCAATGCGATCGAAGTCAAAGGAACCACGGCCGACGGCACCGAATTTGATTGGGACCAATACCGCGGTAAAGTCGTCTTGGTGGACTTCTGGGCGTCGTGGTGCGGCCCTTGTAAAAGTGAAATCCCCAACATGAAGCGTGCCCTGCAGGCCTATCCCGATGACTTCACCATCATCGGGATCAACATGGACAGCAGCATCGCCGCGATGGAAAAATGCATCGAACAGTTTGAAATCGACTGGGTCAATCTGGTCGGTGACGAAGAAAACGGCATGGGCTGGGACCACCCCATGGCAACGTATTACGGCATCACGGGTATTCCCACCGCGATTCTGGTCGATCGCGAAGGCAAGGTCGTTTCACTCGCCGCACGTGGCATTCGATTGAATAATCACCTGGAAGAACTGATCGGACCTCCCGCCGATATCGAACCCGACGACGGTGGCAGCCCCGTGGATGCCGAAGGCGATGCCGCCCCGCAGGAAGACGGTGAATCCGCCGAGTGATTCGGGCGACGCTCGACACCAATCACGAAGGTTCGCAGTGATCGTCGACCGGCATCAGTCTGGCGACGGCATAGGCCGGCGCAACGCGGCTGATCGCCGGTCCCCAGTGCTCAGCCAATCGGATCAGTGACAACCGATCGCCGACATGACCATCGCCCCTTAGCACGACGTCCAGATCATCGGGCAACAGCCAATCACCATGCCCGCTGATCACCAGTGTCGTGCCGTTCGTCGCGGAGTCCCCGCGGGAATCCTGGTCGGACACCGCACGTGACGCGGCATCGCGAATCCGATCGGATGCGGCCTGTTTCACCTGTCTCGCCATGAATTGGGCCAATCCCAAGTCCACGCTTCGCCGGTCCAAACCGACCATCCGAGCGATCCGGTTGATCGCGGATGAAATCGTTCGCGGACATCCGTCGGCGGTATCGCAATCTTCCTGGTCTTCGGGCACATGACCCAACAATAATCCGACGTCATCCAGCGTCGCAAACTGCTCTCGCATCACCGGGACGTCGATCAAGTCACCATCGCAGTGCATGGCATCATTGGAGACCGTGGCAACTCCGGTTTGCAAAGCCTGTGGCATCAGCAAGCTACAAACAATCGATTGCACCGGAGTCCGTCGACAGCCTAAGTAAGCCAACTGACCTTTGCAGAGACGGTCGAAGTCGGTGTGCGAATCGGTTGCGACGAGGCCGTTTCGAAGCGGAAGCAAATCGCAAGTGGTCGAACCAATATCGATCAGCCAGCCGTCGGAACAAACCTTCGCCGCCACGTAACTGGCCAACGCATGCCAGTTGGACGCCGCGGCTTGATCGACACGCTGCTTGACCAACTGCGAATCGACGAAGCGACCATCGACACAGTAAAAATGGACGCGCTGACGATTGACGCCGATGCGTTCCGCCGCTTGGACCACCGAGTCGGTGATATGAGCGACACCGACGGCACGATCGACGTAGCAATCGGCCAACTCACCGGTCATCGTCACCCCGATGGTGCAATCGGCGGGTGCATCCACATAGAAGCCCTGCAAGATTTTGGCGACGGCGGCTGCCAACCGATCCGGTTGCTTCCAAAGCGGAAAAAACACGTCTGCGGCATCACCGGCATCGGTTGCGGCCTTTAGATTCGCACCGCCGATGTCCAACCCGATTCGCTGCCCGGGTCGCTTCGCAGCCGACCGCTTCATGGCCGGCCGGCATCGGACAACGGGATTTCCGTCGCCACCGCGATATCACCTTCGCTGGTCCAAGACACGTCATCCACACCGACATCACAACAGATCGCTTGGGTTTCGATGCCCAGGATTTGTGCCGCCAAGTTGCATGACGTCATGCGACGCAGCCCCACGTAAGAAGTCGTCAGACGCGGGTTGATTTCGATCACGCAATCGTCACCGGGACGATCCCCCAAAATCAAATCGATCCCAATGTATCCACGCGCCCGTGGCGGCATGGCTTCGATCGCACGTGATGCCAGAGCCATCGCACGCCGTTGGTCGTCATCACACAACGGCCCGCGACCACCGGAATAAATGCACGTTTCGACATCAAAGAATTGTGCGGCCGCCGGTAAAAATTTCAGTCCCGCGTCATCGGCGATCAACGCAATCGAAACGGGACGTCCCGGCCGGAATTCTTGCAGGATGTCTTGGGGCGTCATCTGGCTGATGGCCGTGTCCAAGTCATCGAACTTGGCGATCATTTGCGTGCCGCAACCGTCACGAGGCTTCAAGATAAATCGATCGCACTTGGACAACGAACGTCGGTGTCGCCGTTCGCCTTCGGCCATGAACAGCGGATGCTTCACCCCGGCGGTGTGCAGCGTTTTTGCGGTCAGAATCTTGTCGCTGGCCACTCGCAGAAAGTCGCCGCTGCCGGCAACACAATCGATCCCAGCAGCCCGCAGCATGGCGATGCCCTGGGCCAGGTGCCCGTTGCTTTCCGGTGCCACGATGATGGCGTGATCGCAACCGGTGGCCGATTCAATCCATTGGGCCCAGATCGGACCGCCCGCAGGATCAACGGGACGGATCGAAAGGTGATCGACATCCACCAGCGACGGATTCAAACGCGTATCGACGGGCGTCACCACATCGGCGACGCCAGTCGTGTCTTCGACCAAAGCCGACAGCATTGCGGCGCCTTCACGACGCAGGCTTTCGGGAATCCCATCGACCGAAGTATGCAGAAATCCGCCACCGCAAATGAATTCTGCTACAAAAACTCGCATCGAATCATTTCATGTTGCTTGCCGCGGCGAACACCGTTCGGCCCGGCAAGGGTTGCGTCAGAATGCACTTTGGAGCCACCCGTCGTGCCCGTTTTATCTGGAAACGAAACCAGAAAACCCGACATTTCCAGTCGAACGGCATGGGCAGGCCCACGATTCGACCGATCAGAAAATGCCCAAATGATCTCTGGCTTCGTCCGTCATCTTATCAGGTGACCACGGGGGGTCCATGACAACCTTGACTTCGCAGGTCTGGACTTCATCCAGGCTTTCGGCGGCATTTTTGCATCCGGCGACCAACTGCGGGCCGGCCGGGCACATCGGACTGGTCATCGTCATTTCGACCGTGACATCGTGTTTGCCTTCGTCGTTGGGTTCACCAATGTCGACCAGATACACCAATCCCAAATCAACAATGTTGACATACAGTTCGGGGTCGATGACTTCTTTCAACGCTTCGCGAACCTTGTCTTCGGCCAGCGCCATGGCTGTTTCTCCCTGAAAATTGAAACTTCGGTCTTCGGTCGAT
This sequence comes from Crateriforma spongiae, assembly GCF_012290005.1. Classification (NCBI taxonomy): domain Bacteria; kingdom Pseudomonadati; phylum Planctomycetota; class Planctomycetia; order Pirellulales; family Pirellulaceae; genus Crateriforma; species Crateriforma spongiae. Next base: position 1,111,349 of record NZ_JAAXMS010000001.1, on the reverse strand, counting down.
CGTGACCGAATCAGCTGTATTCGCGGACCTGACGTGCGATTGCCGCCCCGAGGGCCTCGCGAACGCTTTCGATCGTAATGCGATCGAAGATCTGTTGAAAGAATCCGGTCACGATCATCCGCGTGGCTTCGTTGCGTGTGAAGCCGCGACATTGGGCGTAGAAAACCTGTTCTTCGTCCACCTTCGACGTCGTGCTGCCGTGAGTACAGCGGACATCATCGGCTTCGATTTCCAGTCCTGGAATCGAATCGGCTCGCGAATGATTCGACAGGACCAAGTTATCGTTTCGTTGGTAACCGTCCGTCTTTTGCGCTACCTTGTCGACCTTGATCATTCCTTTCCAAACCGTGCGGCTGCGGTCTTGTTGCGCGGATTTGTAAAGGAAATCACTGTGACAGTTCGGAGCCTTGTGGTGCTGCATTGTGTGGAAGGCCAAGTGCTGGCGGCCTTCAGTGAACATCACACCATTGACTTGGCTGTCAGCGCCCGGTCCCACCAAGTCGACCGTTTGGTTCACCTTGGCCAATTGTCCACCCATCGCAGCGATCGTCCATTGCAAAGACGCGTCGCGATCGACAACCGCCTTTTGGTGTGCAAAGTGGTACGTCTTTTGACCCCATTCCTGCAGGTCAACAAAGCGGAGATGCGAACCCGCTTTTTGAATCAGTTCGATCGCTCCCAAATGCAACCCACCGCCGTCGGCATCGACGCCGTTGGATTCATGCAACACGGTGGCCTCGGCCCCTTCCTCCAGCACGATCAACGTGTGCGTCGTGTCGGTACCACCGTCGGACAACAGCGAACTGATGTGCAGCGGTTCGGTCAGTGCAACACCGCGAGGGACGTACAACAATTGACCGCCCGACCAAAACGCCGCGTGCAGCGCCGCGAACTTGTCATAGTCTGGATCAAACGCGGTGAACAAATGCGGGCGGATGATGTCCGCGTGATCGCGGCACAGTCGTTCCAGGCTGCCGAACAGCACGCCTTTGGCAGCCCACTTTTCGCTCAGCGATTCCTCGGTGACTTGGCTGTCGGTCGTGTGGATCCAGCCGGCCAGATCCACACCTTCGGCAAGCTGTGCACGCGAGGGCAAATCGTCGGCGACTGGTCCGCCGGGTACCCCGTATTTCTCTAATTGAAAAACACGAATGTCGGTGCGATTCCATTCTTCGCTGCGCCGCTCGGGCCAGCTCATCGCGGCGGCATGTTGCCAAGCTTCGCGTCGCAGTTCGGTCAGCCAATCCGGTTCATCACGTGACTGCAGAAAACTTTCCAGTCCCGCCTGGTCGAATGCGATGGTTGTCGTTTGTGTCATGTATCTAAGGATTCAGGTTCAAAAACGTTGTGCGTTGACGAAATCACGCCCGCGTCGAATCAGCCGACGCTGCCTTCCATTTGCAACTGGATCAGGCGGTTCATTTCGATGGCGTACTCCATCGGCAATTCTTTGACCAACGGTTCGATGAACCCGTTGACGATCATGGTGCTGGCCTCGGCCTCGGTCAGTCCGCGACTGAGCAGATAGAACATCTGTTCTTCGCCGATCCGTGACACGCTAGCCTCGTGTCCGATCTGGACATCTTGCTCGCTGATTTCGATGTACGGGTACGTGTCACTGCGGCTTTCGGGATCCAAGATCAACGCATCACAGACGACGTTGTTCTTGCTGTTGGTCGCACCGGGGGCGACGTGAACCAAACCGCGATAGCTGCTGCGACCGCCGTTCTTGCTGATCGATTTGCTGATGATCTGGCCGGTCGTATTGGGAGCGTTGTGAACCAATTTCGCACCGGCATCCTGGTGTTGGCCGCCATTGGCAAACGCGATGGAAAGGATTTCACCGCGTGCGCCCGGTTCCATCATGTGGACCGCCGGGTACTTCATCGTCAGCTTGCTGCCCAAGTTGCCGTCGACCCATTCCATGGTCGCGTCTTGATAGGCGTAAGCCCGCTTGGTGACCAAGTTGTAAATGTTGTTTGCCCAGTTTTGGATCGTGGTGTAGCGACACCGCGAACCCTTCAAGCAAACGACTTCCACAACGGCACTGTGCAAGCTTTCGCTGGTGTACATCGGGGCCGTGCAGCCTTCGACGTAGTGAACGCTGGCACCTTCGTCGACGATGATCAGTGTCCGCTCGAATTGCCCCATGCTTTCTTCGTTGATCCGGAAGTAAGCTTGCAGCGGGAAATCGATATGGACGCCCGGCGGAACGTAGATGAACGAACCGCCCGACCAAACGGCACTGTTCAACGCGGCGAACTTGTTGTCGCTGGCCGGAATCACCGTGCCGAAATACTTACGCAGCAAGTCCGGGTGTTCGCGAACGGCCGAATCGGTGTCGGTGAAGATGACGCCCTTTTCAAACAGGTCTTCTTGCAACGACCCATACACGACTTCGCTTTCGAACTGAGCCTTCACACCGGCCAGGAACTTTCGTTCCGCTTCGGGAATGCCCAACTTTTCAAACGTGTCTTTGATTTCCTGCGGAACGTCATCCCAGGTTTTTCCCTGGTGATCGGTCGGCCTCAAATAATAGTAGATGTCTTGAAAATCGATATCGATCGCACCGCCCCACTTGGGCATCGGACGGCTTTCAAATTCCTTCAGCGATTCCAGACGGAACTTGCGCATCCAGTCCGGCTCTTCTTTAATATCGCTGATCTGGTGCACCACTTCTTCGCTCAGGCCTTTCTTAGCCTTGAACACGCCGGTGGTTTCCGTGCGGAAGTTGTATTTATTGATTTCGCCGATTTGATCGGTTTCGGAAACGTCCGTGGACATAATGACCGTCTGAATCGTTTGAGTGATGAAAGTGTTTTGATCGATGATCGATGGCGACGCCGTGCATCCCGGCGCCCCGATTGGTTAAACCGCAGCTTCTTCGGCCAACATTTCTTGGTTGGCGGCTTCGGCATCGGGATAAGCCGCGCGAATGCGGTCGTAACCCTTTTCATGAAGCTCTTCGGCCAATTCCTTACCGCCCGTTTCCACCAAACGGCCGCCCAGCATGACGTGGGTGTATTCCGGCGGATTGTGGACCAGCAGTTTGTCGTGGTGGGTGATGATCAACAGCCCCATCTTTTCACGACCGATGTCGGCAATCGATTCGCTAGCCAGACGAACGGCATCGGCGTCCAAACCACTGTCCGTTTCGTCCAGAATCGCGAACTTGGGATGCAGCATGGCCAGTTGCAGAATTTCCGCACGCTTCATTTCACCGCCACTGAACCCGTCATTGACGTAACGGCGTGCGAATTCGGTGTCCATTCGCAAATGAGCCATGCGTTCTTTCAATTCCTTGCGGAATTCACGCATCGGAATCAGTTCTTCGCCCTCCTTACGATCCGGGTTGCGGACGTTGGTCGTCGCGTGACGCAGGAAGTCGGCCATTTTCACGCCGGGAATCGCCATCGGACGCTGGAACGCCATGAACAGCCCGGCACGAGCACGCTGGTCGACTTCCATGTCCAAGACGTCTTGGCCATCCAGTTCAATGCTGCCGCCGACCACTTCGTAGCCGGGATGTCCCATGATGGCCAAACCCAAGGTGCTTTTGCCGCTGCCGTTGGGGCCCATCAGGGCGTGCGTTTCGCCGTGACGAAGGGTCAAGTTCACGCCGCGCAAGATGGGTTTGTCGCCGACGTTGACACGCAGGTCTTCAATTTTCAGTACGTGAGTCATCGCTGCAGTGGTTAAAGCGTAGGAATCTGTAGAGCGAGAGAAAGGTAAAAAGGAGCCACGGCCCCGACGAATGGATCGTTCAACGTTCTTGTTGTTCTTGGTTCGTGTCATCCGCAGAGTCGCTTGTTTCGGGCGACGCGGAAAACTGACAGCGGTCGTCACCGTCCAAACGACAACTGCTTAACTGAACCTGCTTCCCCAAAGCTTCGGAAAGCATTTGTTCTTCCAAGCGACACATCGCACGATCGTGCGACGCAGCTTCGGTCAACGACGGATACGGGCAGGCGGTGATGTCCAAGACGGGCAAGTCGTTCGATGCCAGCGTCCGCACATCGGTTTCAATACGCTCGCCGGCCAAGACGCCCGCCAAGCGTTTCATGCGTTCTTCCAGCGACAGGTCGCTAAGGACCGGATCATCGTCGTCTGCGATCGCTCGAATCTTGGCCAAATATTGACGTCCCAGTCGTGACGCCACTCCGGCAACCACGGCATCTCGGACTTCGGCGTCGTCGATGGCCATGATTTCACGCCACATCGCATCCGCCAATTCGGCCGGATTCGCACCGGCACGTTGATGGCCCAAAACCGTCAAACCGTACCGGTAAGTCGGTCGGCCGCGTCCGGCGACTTCCTTTTGCCGTTCGATCAGACCGGCCGACAGCAATCGATCGATCCGTTGGCGTACCGCCGTCGCGGTCACCCCCAAGGCATCGGTCAGATCGCCGATGGTCATCGATTGCCCACCCCGCAAAGCGGACAGCAGTTCGCGATCGACCGAGCGCAAGTCATCGCTAGCCGCGGCGGGCTGTCGTTGCGTCGGTTGTTGCTGGGTCATTGAACGCTTCAAGCACGAGTTCAAATGGAAATGCCGCGGGTCCCGAGCTTTCGACACCACACATTGCGGTGACCGGAAGATTGCGATGATCCGAAAACGGCCAAAACGCGGGGGTTCCGACGCCCACGCCCAGAAAGTTCCGCGTGACGTCGTAGTGCCCTTGCCCTTCACTATTCCAGATTTCACAATTTTGACAATCCTTGCTGTGAAAAACCGCTGGGATTTTGCCGTGCGGTGCGACCCATCGCCGCAGGGGCCGGTTGTCGGAAGCGTCCGGTCATCTAATAGTGTGGACGCATTGAGCCAGACACATCGTTTTTCAACTTCCACTCACCGAAACATTTCAAAAGACACCATGGCAGTACTCGTCACCCAGGAAGCTCCTGATTTCAAAGCCCAGGCCGTCATGCCCGATGGTCAATTCAAAGAGATCTCGCTCAGCGATTACCGCGGCAAATACGTCTTGCTGTTCTTTTGGCCACTAGATTTCACTTTCGTCTGCCCGACCGAAATCATCGCGTTCAGCGACGCCGAAAAGGGCTTCAGCGACCTGGATGTCCAAATCTTGGGCGTCTCGACTGACAGCCATTTCACGCACTTGGCTTGGACGAACACCCCGCGAAACGAGGGTGGCATTGGTAAGACGGCTTATCCGCTGGTCGCCGACATGAACAAGCAGATTTCCCGCGATTACGACGTGCTGCTTGACGGCGGCATGGCGTTGCGTGGGCTGTTCTTGATCGACAAAGACGGTGTGGTCCGCCACCAAGTCGTTAACGATTTGCCGCTGGGCCGCAGCGTTGATGAAGCACTGCGGATGGTCCAAGCCCTGCAATACTTCGAAAAGAACGGCGAAGTTTGCCCGGCCAACTGGAAAGAAGGCAGCCGCACGATCAAGCCGTCGGTCGACGACAGCAAGGAGTTCTTCGGCGCCGAATACGCCGGCTGATCGGCACATTCCTTCGTCCGATTTTTACTTTTCAAGCGTCGGTCAATCGTTTCGGAGCACCGTCCCCATGTGGAATTTGATCAATCCGGGTGTCGGGATCTGGAACGCCACCGACGCAGAGATTCGTGTCGAAGCCGTCGGTGGCGGCCAAGCGGTCTCGGTTCACTGCGGCGGTCAGCAGGCCGTCCGATTCCAGGCGGTCGGAGATGACCAGTTCCCCGAATTGGGCGAATCTTTCGTCCGCGGGGACCAGTGGCACTTGTGGTTTCCTCAGGGGCAGGGCAGCTATTCCCTGCAGCTGGTGCTGCAACCGTTCACCGACCGAGCCGGCGGGCTGGTCATCGACACGACGGTTTCGATCGAAACCACGCTGCTGGACAGCCATCCGACGATCGACCTTGTCGCGACCGGCGACGGTCTGTCGGCTGAAACGTTCCCTGCCGAAGCGGAATGGTCACGACAATCGGGACATTCCGGCGGCCCCGGCGCGGCTTGCGTGACATCGGTCTTTGGACCGTCGTTGGCGACGTCGGTGTTGCTGGGGCGACGCGATTACCCCTTCACCATGGACTTGTCCGACGACGCGGAAATGCGTCTGCGTCTGTTCGGTGAATTTCTGGAAAAAGGCGTCATTCGACGCGCCCGGCCGTGGATTCGAATCGACCAGCAAACAGGACCGCTGGACGATGACCTGATCGCCCAATTGTGGGCCCAATTGCAAGATTCTCCGTTGCCGCTGGCCTCGTGAACCTTTGGCCGCTGCGGACTGGTCCAGGGTCGCACCTGAACCATTTCGTGCCGATCTGTTGTCATGACTGTGTCGTAGGACCTTCGCCGCCGGCTGCGGGCGGGGTGGGGATTTTCCGGTTTTGACGGTTGTCACCTTCACGCCGACACTTGGTGACGAAGGGGTTGTTGGAAAGGGACAGTTTGCTACCCCGACGTTGATGTTTGCGTAGACTGGGGGCTCTGCAGGCGACTTTAACTGCGTTCGAAATCGGGACCGCCAACGCCCGACGCCGCAAAGAGTGCGACCCGACATCCCGGCGTCGCACGCCATCACCCTTGTCCCGTTTCATTCGTTGATGAATCCCACGCCGCGCCAACGCCCGGAATCCGGAATCGGCCAACCGCTGAACCGGTGTCCGATCGCCATCATCCTGGCGGTCGCGCTGGTTTCATTGGCGTTGCCGAAAGTGGCGTCATCACAACCACCGGGAACCGAACCGCCGACGAATCGACCGCAAGAAAACGGTGTCATCGGATCGTCGCCAGAACGTCCAACCGGATCGTCGTTGTCGGTCGAAGCGTTCGTGTATTTGGACGAGGCCGGTGACCCGGTGGTACGCCCGGCGATGAGCTGGGAAGAATTCGAACGAATCCGCCGACTGGCCCAGGGCTTGGGGGCAACATCCCAGACTCACGGAAACATGTCGCTGACAGTCCAGGGGGACGTGGACCAAGACAGCGCGGATTTGTCGGTCACCTTGTCGGTCGATATCGATTCGACCCAGGGTCGTTGGGTCAGTGTTCCGTTGCGAATGGGCAACTTCCATCCGTCGGGCGAATTTGAAATCGTCGAATCAACGCTGTCGGGCGACGATTCAACCGAATCTTCTTCCGCCCCCGACCCGACCGCCACGACGGAAACCGACACGGATGATTCCGACCAAGGTTCCGACACCGAAGACGACGGAGCCGAACCAATAGACCAAGACGATTCGGACGAAAAGTCAAACGCGGGCGAACCCTCAGGCGATGACGCTGACACTGAATCAAATGACCACAGCGATGGCGGTGATTCTGATTCGAACGACGACAATGATTCGGACAGCGAACCGGACGAGACCGACGACGAACCAGCCGAAACGACTGACCCCGAGCTTTCCTCAGAAGCACGAGCCGTTGCACCGGAGCCGGACGTACCGACGACATCGCCGCCACCACCGGCCGGCCGTCATCGGATCACCATGGCCCCCGACCGATCGGGTTTTGTCCTTTGGTCATCGACCACGCGTCCGTGCCGATTGACAATCCAGGTTCCAGCGGTGGTTCGCGTCGGAGGCGAAAATGGACTACGCCATGTGGACTTTGATTTGCCCGTGGCGACGTCGCGAATCGTCATGAATGTCGAAGGCATCGGTTTGACATCACAGGTGATCGGCCGCGGTGACGAAGTCAGCGAACAACGAACACTGGGGGATCGCACCGTTTTATCGGTCGACAGCGCCGGTGGGCAATTTACTTTGCAATGGTCCAAGGTCAAACAGCGTGCGGTCGCGTCGGACATGCTGGACGCTTATGTGAACGCCAAAGTCACCTGGGATTCGCCACAAGACCAACCAATTTTGACGTCTCAATTGACGGTCCGAAATCTTCGTGGGGACTTGACGTCGTTCACCATTCAACTGCCGCCGGAAACTGTGTTGCTGGACACACCGACGGTGGATTCCAATGTCGAAGTCGCCGAATTGGAGCTGCCGGACCCTGGCGAATCAGCGGGCCGAATGACGGTGACGCTGATGGAAAACGAGCGAGTCAGTCGCTTGGATTTGACCATCAATTTGCAGGTCCGCAATTCAGGAGCCGACGCCACCGACCCACTGTCATTGCGAGTCCCTGAAGTGGTCGACGCGGTGTTTCAGCGAGGCGAACTACGGTTTCTATGCAGCGAAGACTATCGATTGCGTTGGATCAGCCGCCCGTGGATCCAAAGCGTGGTCGGCCGCACCACCGAAGAATTGTCGACCCGCCGCAGCTATTTCTTTGACCTGGATCGGGCCAACGTGGCGCTGCCCGTTTGGTTGACCGCGAAACAGCGTCAGCTTCGACTGACCAGTGACATTGACGTTTCGTTACATGATTCGGCATTGACCGCCACGATGACGGTTCGCCCGAGCGGCCAACTGGTCGGCGGCGGCGGTCTGAAGGTTGACCTTTCGGACTGGACCGTCCGGTCAATCGTCGACGTGGACACCGGCGTCGATTTGGATGCCTTCAGTGACGGAAGCGTGCGTGAAATCGAAGTCAGCCAATTGGACACCGGCGATCTAGCGGCCTTTCAAATTGTCGCCGATCGAACGCTTGCACCGGAGCAAACGGCCGTCGACGTCGCGCTGCCGCGGGTGATCGGATTGGATGACACGACGTTGGTTTCAGATGCCAATTTGCGGATCATCCATGCCGGTCGATCACGACTGATCGTCGACTTGGAACAGTCGGTCGGTTTGGACCCATCGGTCACACAACCCAACGACGGATCGGTCGAATCCACGTTGACATCGTTGTACCGGATATTGCCGACCGGCCAGCCCACGCGACTGGTCGGCACCGTGGTCAAACAGCCCCAGCAGGTTTCACTGCTTAGCGACGCGACGCTGGAACTGGACGGCGACGCGATCCAAGTGACGATCGACTGGACAGTGACTAGCCCGTTCGACTTGGAAGGCAGGTTGCCGGTTCGCTTACTGCGCGATCCATCGGCGGAATCCAACTCGGCCACACGGGCCATTGACGCGGATTCCGAATCGACCACCGACGCATCGCTTTCGACCGCGGGGGATCTCAATGACGATTCATCGGATCCGCCGCTTGGCGAAACCCAAAGCGATGATTCCGCCGACCCCACGCCCACCGATCCATTGGCCGATTGGATCGTATGGGTCGATGGATCGTCTGCGGCGATTCGACCGCTGGGCAAAGATCGGTACGAAATTGTTTCGGAACAATTGACCGACGGTGCCCGGTCCATTCGATGGCGTTACCGGGTTCCGGTCGCCGACGTGGTCCCGGAATCAGGCGTATTGACGGTGGCATTGCCACGACCGGACACGTCGGAGGTGATGATGCGCAACGTCCGCCGTGTGCTGCTGCGCGGCGACGCGTCACGCGACTTGGTCTCTATCGATCATCCCGGGCGTTCCCAATTGGAATTCGCCCGCCCCACCAGCCAACCCTTGCGTGTCCGTGTTTTGAACAAGGCCAAATCGGTGCACCGAACGATGGTCCGCCGCGCGGTGGTCCGTTCCTTTTTGGGGCAAGACGTACGTCACGAACAGGTGTTCGCCCTGGTCGAAGGCGGCGAAACTTTCCGTTTGGAATTGGCACCGGACCTGCGTCCGATATCGGCCAACGCGACCATCGACGGACGCGATGTTCCGGCAAGGCTGCGGGACGCCGGAATGGAAGTCACGTTGCCGTCGACCGGTGCGGTGCAGACAGTGCAATTGGACGTTTGGTTTGATATGGACCGACCGCCGGTGTGGATCCCCGTGCGTCCGTTGTTGCAGTTCGTCACGGGGACCGAACGTGTTTATTGGCAAATTGTTGCACCGCGTGATCAGCACATTGTCTGGGCGTCGCCCACCATCGGTCGAGCGATGTCGTGGCGGTTTGATCGCTGGCGTCTGGCCCGTCGCCCTACCGAATCGGACAGTAATTTGGCGACCTGGGTTGGGATCGAGTCACTGCCGCGTCCGCCGGGCGGCAATATCTACCTTTACGTCGGCAGCAGCGTTTCATCGTTTTCCGTGCTGGCATTCAGCAGCATGTTGCTGTGGCTGCTGATCGGTTCGATCGTCTTGGGCTTTGCGGCACTGATGACGGCGACCCCGATCGTCCGCCACCCGATGACCGGTGTCGTAGCGGCCCTTTCGTTGGCTGGTCTGTTGCTGGTTGCACCTGATGCAGCCGTGCTTGCCGGCCAGTGGCTGGTGGTTTCATTGGTGTTGCTGGTCATCATGGTTGCGGTTCGCGCATTAATGACCGACCGTCAAGCTTCACGCGTTTTGTCGCCCAGCAACACGCCGCGGCCGGCCACCACCGGCAGCACGCGTCATTCGAACAGCCCCGACAATGGGTCGGGTGTCCAATCCGATTCGGCACTTCGGCATGGCGGCGGTTCGAAAGCCGGCAACTCACCGTCGATCGATCCCGACGCGCTTTCCAAAACCGAAACGCTTGATCGTCGTCCCGGCGATCCAGAACCTGCCCTAGGCGGGCCGATGTTGCCCCCCAACGATCCGGCCAGCACCCGTCAGCCGACGTCTTCACCCCAGCCATCCGATTCTCCGTCGCGGCGCAATGAATGATCGGTGGAGGTGAATTCATGCGAATGATTGTTCCATCGGTTCGCGGCACGATCGCCACGTGGCTGTTGGCATCATGGTTGGTCGGCTTCGGTGCCACCGCGGTTACGCTGGCACAAGACATGACGTCGGACTGGATCAGCGGCAACATCGATGCATTGTCATTACCGGCAACGGATCCCGACGGTCGTCGATTGCGCGGCGTTGGCGTGTACAAGGGTCAGTACCGTTTGATTCCCGACGATTTTGAAGCGGTCCGAATCGATCGCTTGAAAAAACTGTTGCGGCCGGACCGGGACGACACACCAGGATCCGGCAGCCTACAGCGTTCGGTCTATCGCGCACGACTGGAAGGCTTGATGTTGGTCGGCGACGAATCGCAGTTTTGGTGCGACCAACCCACATCCGGAAAATCGCCGGACGACAGCGTCCGAGCCTCACTGCATCCCACCGTGCTGTTGGGTGCAACCAATCTGGCGATTCAACCGGCCAGCAGTTTCGCGTTGGGAACCGACACGACCGGATTGCTTCAAGACCACGCCGGCAATCTGTATTTGCGACGTTCCGGGTCATCTGAAACCACGTTTCGCTGGGCCGCCCGCGGATTGGCGACGCCGCAGGGAATCGAATTCGATTTGCAGATTCCGATCGCCGTTGATTGTGAACTTCAGATCGAAACACCGGCCGACGTCGGGCTGACCAGCGACGTGGGCGTGGTCCGGCAAGAAGGTTCCATCGCGGGCGAGTTCGCCGACGACGATTCGGCACGCCGTCGCTTGTACGTGGTTCGGGCCGGTGGGTTGGAACGTTTGCGTTTGCAGTTCAGTCGTTCGGATGCCTTCCGCAGCGCCACCCCCATCGTCGTGCGACGGGTGCGGACGCAGTTGGAAATGTCGGCATCGGGCATCACTTGGCAACACCGGTTGACCATCGAATCACCGTCGGACGACAGGTTGCCATCGATCGATGTCCCCATGGGCTCGGTCGAATCGGTCGAGATCAACGGTTTGGAGGTGCCCTTTGTCTTTACGCCGCGTGGTCAATCGTCGGGACAACTGGACGTGGCGGGTGAACTTTCGAATTTCGGCACCAGAAGCGAAGACGATCAGGGCACCGGGCTGGCATTGATGATCCGTGGGCACTGCATTCCCGCTGGCTACGGCGAGCGTCCATTTCAACTGCGTCGACCAAGGTTCCGCAGCACCGGTGTATTGGAAGCAGTGACCGAAGAACAGTTGCAGATTCGTGTCGAAAACACGATGTCGTTGACGTCCAGCCAATTGCCCGACCATTGGCGTCTGGCTCGGGTGCAACCAGGTGTCGACGCAAGTGTTTGGCAATGGGAAGGTCCGCCGATCGCATCGAATCAATGGATCGGATTGACGGTGATGCCCCAAAGCGAACTTGGGCAATGCTTGGCCACGCTGCGTTTGCAGTTGGATGAACCGGAACACCAAGCTCAGATGTTGTTGGAATTGCCGATGGGGCAGGGCGGTTTAAGTCCTGTCGAACTGGCCATCCAACCGGGTTGGGACGTCGACCAGATCAGCTTTCCAAATTCCGGTCGAATCCGTGAACGCTTGGGACCGCTTCGGCGTGGCGGAACCATCACGCTGTGGCCCGAATCCGCAGATATAGTGGATCAGCGTCTATTGATTGAGATTGCGGCGCGCTTCCCATCACGGCGTCTGTCGGACCGTCGCCGCATTCCCGCGACCTGGGTCGCTCGTGTCCAAGGTGTGGCCACTGACTTGGCGGCTCAGGTCGAACGTCCCTCCAGCGGCGTTTGGGACGACCTGACGTTATTGGCATACCGCCCCAGTCGGCCGAACGGTCTGTCATCACGACGCCGCGATTTTCTGGAACCCATGTCCAACGATTCGTTGTTCTTTCGCAACGATATGGCAGCGGTTCCGCCGCTGCGGTTGGCACCGCCGCGGGAAGATTTCGATGCTCAGGTGAACGTCGATTTCCGTCAATCGGCCACGGAGATCGTTGAAACCGTTCGTGTCCTGATTGCATCAGGGCGTGCACCTTCGGAGCTTTCACTTTCGATCGACGATCACGCCGATCTGCCCGAGTATCAATGGGGAATGGTGACCGACGCTGGCGGTCCGATGACAGCGATTCGAGCGGATCAGACGCGGACGACCGAAACCAGCGACCGACGGATTGTCCGTTTCGATATTGCAGCGCCCACCGCGACCACGATGACGCTGGTCGGCACCCGCCAGTACGCGATCGCGAATTCCGGCGTTCGTCTGCAATTGCCATCGGTCACTGGTGCGGGACAACAGGACGCGTCGATTCTTTTGGAAGACCCTTTGTTTGCGACCGCTTCATCGGGAACCATCACTCCAACGCCGCTTCCGATCGAACAAGCCGCTGCACCGGAGTCACGTTTCATGCAGCGTATGCGTTACAACCCCGACGATCAAGTCGCCATTCGTTTGCGTCGTCGGCCTGCGCATCCCGGGCGCACCGACGTTTGGCAGCAAGACACCGAAATGATCGTGTCCAGCCGTGGCAGCGATCAAATACGATCCGAATTGGTGATTTCATCGGACCAGACGATCGTCATCGATACACCATTGGACTTGCAATTGGAAACGGTTCGGCGAAACGGGTCACTGTTGGAAGTCGGCCAGATCCCCCAGCACCCGATTCGCTTGCCCGCGACGGCGGCGGGACAACGTGACACCATTCGATTGACGTTTGTTCGCAGTCGTTTGGGCACTTGGTCGGCCCGCAAGTGCCGTGTGCCGTGGATTCGACCACGCGGTGTCGTTTGGCAATCGTCGATGCGATTGTTGCCGTCATCGGAAACCATGCTGCTAAGTGATTTGTTCCGGCCACGTCATGACAGCGTTGCGGGGATCCGAGTGACACCGGCGACGACCGTGTTGCTGTTGCGCCGAGAACTACTGTTTGCGTTGGGCTGCTGTGGTGCTTTCGTGTTCTTCGCGGCCGGATGGTTCGTCAGCCGGTTCCAGTTGGTCTTGTCCGCTGCGATTGCGTTGTTGCTGGCGACGTTTTGTCTGCTTTGGACCGAGTTCACCGTCGCGTTTGTCGGCTGGATACTGGTGCCCTGGCTCGTGGCCGCCTTGCTGCATACATCACTTTGCAAGATGGATCGAAATGACAGGCGTCAGAGTTCCAGGAATGACCCCAGCGGTTCGTTTTCACTCTCACTGACTCGGTCAGTGCTGTGGTTAATGCTGGGCACGTCGTTGGTGGCTATCTCGGGCGTCATGCCGAAGGCGATCGGACAAAGCGAAACGGCACCCGCCACGCAGACCTTTGACGTGGTCGATGTCCTGTTGCCCTTTGACGAAAACGGTTCGATCGTCGGCAACCACGTCTATGTACCGATCGCTGCACTGCGACATTGGGAATCGATCCAGCGTCGTTCATCCACCCTGCCGCCGCTGTACCACTCGGCTCGGTACACCGTCCAGTTACAGCAGGTCGCCGCCGACGAAGTTTTGCCGATGCCAACCGTTGAAGCGGAGTTCGACATCCGACTGGACGCCGCCACCGGCAGCGTCCGCTTGCCGATCGACGCGGACCTGATTCAGCGTGTTGAACTGATACGTGACGAAGGCAACAGCGTCGTTCGCTTTGCGGAGGCGGCGGAACCCGACGACGCCACCGGCGCGGCATCCGACGTGGGTGGCCTTCCATCATCCGGCACCGTGCAACAGTCATCCGATGCCGGCGTCACCAGCGACAACGCCAACGGGTTGTCAGCCGATGCATGGACGGTGGTGACGATTCCGTCGACCGATCAAGTTCGTTTGCGTTTAACACTGGTACCGTCGATTGACCGCGAAGGTTCCACCGTTTCTCTGGCGATGCCGATTCCGCGGATCGCTTGTGCCCAATTGTTGGTCGTCGATCAACGTGGCTGGGACAATATCCGTTTGAACCGTTGCGTCGGTCCGATCGAAAATGATCTTAGCGGTCGTCTGCGTTCGGCCGTGTTGGGGCCCATCGATCGCATCAGTTTGGATTATCAGTCGGACTTGACCGAAACGTCGGCTCGCAAAGATGTTCTTCAGCGTCGCTACTATGTTCAGGTCGGACGTCATCAAACGGTCATCGACTATGAACTGACACCGCTTGGAAAAACGGAAGCGGGTGATCGAGTCCAAGTCTTGTTTTCGGATTCACCACCGACGCTGATTTCCGACAGTTGGCGAATCGTGGACTCGGTATTCACATCCAGCGGGCGAACGCTGGTCGATTATCAGCGAATCGCGGCTTCCGATCAGCCGATCCGACTGGTGGCCGTTACTTGTCCGGCCTGTGATTCTTCGCCTCGGATCGATGTCGACGGATCAGGAGCAGCGTTTCCCGAATCGGGAACCGCGCTACGCACCGATTTGGTCCTGCCGTCGGCGCTGCCGGCTGGCGGCGATCCTGTCACACCCGTCTATGTGGCGCTGGGTGTCGCGCCAGACATCAGCATCGAATTTGAAACTGAGTCGACCGCGGTGGTCGCCGAGCGGACCGACGAAGTGATGACGCCCGACCAGTTCTTTGCGTCCTGGAACGGTTTCCGCAGCGTGGCACAATCGGTCCAGGTCTTTTCCGGTGTCATTCCAAAGATGATCCTCCGCGTCCGCCCGGGACCACCGATCCTTTCCGAGTCGATTCATCACCTGCATCTTCGCGATGTCGACGATCGGCCTGATTTTCCCGGCCAAAGCAGGCCGGACTTGGTGGAACTGCAGTATCGTTACACGACGCTGTTGTCACTGTCGTCGGCACAAAGTCCCACCGAATTCCCGGTGACCCTGCCGCCCGGCTTCGAATTGCACTCGGTAACGGTCGACGGTGAAGCTGCCGTGACACGTGTGCTTTATGGTCGCGGTAATCGCCAGACGTTCCTGGTGCAGGTCAAAGCCCCACAGGCCAAAGGCACTGCTGAATCGTCCGGCGTCGCTTCAGAAGCAATGATTCGATCGCGGCTGTCGATCGCAGCCACGCGACGTTTGCGCTCCGATGCCCCCTTCGTCTGGACCGACCTTTCAATCTGGCCGAGTCCGGGCGAGATGCAATTGACGACGCCGTCCGTTCAGCATGTCGTGACGCGAGATCCTGAGATCACCATTGATACTTCGCCCGCCGGTGCAAAGGAGCCAACACAGAATGGCGCATCCACCACCGTTGCTTGGCCGGGGCAAACCGTGGCTGAATCGACCACCGGTTTCTCTAACGCCGAATTGAACGATAAAGGCTGGGTCCAAGTCGCCGCGTGGAGCACGCTGCCGGGCCAGGAACCTCCGACTTGGTCCGGCCAACCGATGTGGATCCGAACCGAGGGCGTGCGGTACCGCTGTGACACCACCACTCGTATCGAACAAATCGACGGCGAGTGGGGCTTTGAATTCCAGATCGATTTTCGACCTCGTGCACCGGAGATCGTCGACATCGCGGTTCCCGCATTGTGGTCGATTGACTTGAACGTCCAGGGCGCCGATCGATGGCTGCAGCAACCCGGCCCCGACGCCAGCCGCCAGTGGATTCGCATTCGCCGCCCCATCGGTGATGCCGGCGACACCTCGTATCGCCTGACCGGAAGATTATCCACCGTGGACCGCGGGTCCATCGCCGTTCCCGATTTGGAAATCCGCGACGTGTCGGTGCGACGTGCGGTCGTGGAAGTGCCACAGCAGGCGTCCGGACAACCGCTACAGTGGCGAACCAACGGTGTCGACCGCATCCAAGCCCCCGCGTCCGGCCCCAAGGTCGACCCGAACAAACCATCCACCCAGGCGGCGTCCACCGATGCGTCGGCTGGTCGGTATTCCATCCGGTCCGATCAGTGGTCGGTCGACTTGGTCAGCCAGACCCGCAACAACCGACCGCTTTCGGTAGCCACCCAAGACGTTCGCGTCATCGTACGTCCCGACAGCACCCTGGTGGCATGCCGCTACTTCGTGGTGCCCGAATCCGATCTCTCGTTGGAAATACATTACCCCAGCTTGGCGAACTTCTTACGTGCCTCCGTCGACGATCGCCCGGCCGTCGCCAGAACCGCGTTGGTCAGCGGAACCGACAAGACCAACGGCGAACAGACCAACGGCGTGACCGTCGGCTTGGCCTACGCCGAACTGCCGCAGATCGTCGACGTCTTGTTCGAATATCCGTCGGACGCGTTTGGGTCCAAGACGTCCGATTTGTCCGCCATTCTGCCGGTGGTCGAGCCCAACTTTGCACCAGAACCTTGGTCGGTATCCGAAACCCGTTCGAACGATGCCTTATCAACCGGTCGTCCGGGCGTTTCGTCATTGACCCTGCAAACGCTGACCGAATACGCATCGTCATCGGGCGGCAATGATCGCAACGGACAAGTCATCAGTGATTGGATCGCCGACGAAAACGAACGACGATTGTTCGCGTTGGCCGAATCGATTGTTGACGTGGTCGACGGGGCGAAAGATTTGATTGCCGAAAAGCCGGCGGCGGAAATGGCGACGTGGCTGACCGACTGGGCCGAAGAATTTCGGTCGCTCGAACAAGCACGTTTGCGGATGATCTCCAGCGACGATTCGGAACAAGATCAACGCTGGCAACAGTTGCGTGACCGCTTTGCGGCCGTTGCCGTCTCACTGGACGTGCCGCTGGATGACGAAGGTGATTCGCCAGCGGAGTCAACGTCCGGAAAGTTTGCCACGATATGGGCACGAGTCATCGATGGTCCCAACACCGTTGTGCCGAGCGAAGATTCGATCAACGACGACGCCTGGCGATCACGATTGCAATTTTACCAGGTGGCACAAGCCGACTTGAGATGGCTATTGAATAACGTGCTGATCCTGTTTGTGACCGTCATCATCACCGTGCTGGTGTGGCCTCACCGAAGATCGATCGAAACCGTCTTGTCCCATCCAATTTTTTGGCTGGCGTTACTGTCGGTTTGCCTCTATGTCGTCGCGCCGCCGCCGATCGCAATCGCGTTGACCATGATCGTGATCTGCTTTGCCGTGTTTCCCGGCGGAGGTTCGCGTTGGTCGTCGGCCAAGGCGAACCAGTGACTCCGGGGTAGCCGATCAAAGGAGCGGCAGGGCGCTGGCCGCCAGCCTCCCGACGACTGCTGCACAACAAACGAAAGCTGTCGTGACGCTTTCATGCTGCGTCTAATCGGTGTTGCCGATCACCCGATTGTCTATCAATCGAGTCGATCCCACCTTCGCCGCGATCAACGCAATCGCATCGGCCGTGACCGTGTTCAACACGCGTAGGTCATCGGCTCCACGGACCACTGCGTAATCGATGGAATCCACCGGCGGATGCGATTTCCCAGATTCGGTCAGTACCGCATGCATGATCGACTGCAAGGCGTCGGCGTCGCGGTTGCCATCGGCGTAAGCATCACAGCACGCCTGCAGTGCCGCGGACAATCGCTTTGCTGTTTGACGTTCGTCTGGGTTGAGATAACGGTTGCGACTGCTCATCGCCAATCCGTCCGCTTCGCGAACGATCGGCGCGTCGATGATTTCGATGTCGACATTCAAGTCACGCACCATCGCGGCGATGACCAACAGTTGTTGATAGTCCTTGCGTCCGAAAACCGCATGTGTGGTCGGTAAAATTTGAAACAACTTCAAGACCACGGTGGCCACGCCGGCGAAGTGACCGGGTCGCAGGCGGCCCTCCAAATCGCCCGCAACATCGGGTGGCGACACGGCGGTGCTGAATCCGGTCGGATACATCGCCGCTGCGTCCGGTAAGAAAACCGCATCGGTGCCGACCTGACGCAGCAATTGCAAGTCTTCCTCGGGCAATCGAGGATACTGTTCGAAATCCTCGCCAGGCCCAAATTGGGTTGGATTGACGAAGATGGTCGCGATCGTCTTCTCGCAACGTTGCCGCCCAAGTTCGACCAAGGAAAGGTGCCCTTGGTGCAGCGCTCCCATGGTCGGCACCAGCGCGGTGCGGTGGCCTTCGGCGCGTTGTTGGCGAACCCAGTTTCGGGCTTCGTCGATTTGTTGAAAGACTTGCATCGGTCGCTCTATCAGATTTGAACCGGACCTGCTGTGCAGACATTCTGGGCGGGTCTGCTGGGCGGGCTGATCAGGCAGGTCCACAAAAAAAACCGAAGTCGGTGAGTGACCGGACTTCGGCTTTTTTGATTAGAAATAGCGGTGTTTTTCAACACTTCTGGCCGGCCGGCGGTGTGCCTGCGAGAGTCACACCATCCGAGTCCGGACGCTCAGGATGATCAACGTCGTGGAGCCGGAGCTTGCGGTTTGATCAACCGCGTCCTTCCGGTGGTTCCACCAACGAATCAGATCATTTCCTTCAGACCCTTCAGCGGACGGATCACGATCTTCTTGCTGGCCGGTTTGGGAGCCAACCAGATTTCGCTGCCATCGGCAGGGTTGCGTCCTTTACGTTTCGGCTTGGCGGGCACGTCGCGACGGACGATCTTGCACAGACCTGGAATCGCGAATTGTCCAGATCCTTTCTTGCCGAGCTCGGCACGGATCTCTTCGGTCAATGCATCAAAGACCGCAGCAACGTCTTTTTTGGACAGCTCGGTCGCTTCGGCGATGTTCGCCAAGATTTGAGTCTTGGTCGGAGCCTTGGCCATGGGCGATACCCTTTTGAAAGTGGCGGTGACAAAGTGGTTTTGGGCCGGAAAATCCAACGTCCGGTCAACTTCAGGGAAAGGTGATAAGTCGGCGGGGGGATCCGTGCAAGCGGGCACATCGCAAAAAACCCAACGATTTGCGGGGTTTTTCGCCGTGGTCTTGACTGGCGATGACGGATGTGGTTTGCCTAAGACAGCATTCAGCCACGCCGATTCGGTCGACCAAATCGGACGTTCAGGTCACGTCATCGCCTCATGCGAAGTCGCACCGCGGTGCGCCGGGGCAATCAGGCGGACACGCCAAAGGACACCGTTACGACGACAACGCCGCGTCAACGGCATCGGCCGAAAGATCGTCGTCGGGTTCGGCCAACTGATCCGCAGCGGACGACAGCAGGCTTAAACGTGACGCCACCTGCGGCATCGATGCGTCGACCTGTTGGGCGTCCATGCTGTCGCCGACGACGTTGGTATCGGCATCCGAACCGACGCCGCTTGCGTCTTGTTGTGGCGTTTGATCGACCGATACCGGTGAAGCAGCGGGAACGACCGCGTCCACTTGAGTCACCGCTGCGACGACGGGTGATTCACCCTCAGCCGCCTGGTCATTGGACAACACGGATTGGCCGGTTGCCGCCGCTGCTTCGCCTTCGGCCGTCGACGCGGTGCCCGCCGAGGCGACTTCGGTGAAGCTGACATCGGTCGGTTCGACGCTGATTTTCAGCAGCCGCAAATCACCGACTTGACCGCGAACTTCGACACGGTTGCCGGATTGAACGTTCAACGTCGCCTGCACATCGGCGTCTTGATCGTCTTTCCCGGTGACGGTCACCTGAGTTCCGTCGTTGCTTAGTTGCACATCCGGATCAGAAACATCTCCGGTGTCTTGACTGGTTTGCATGAAGACGGGTTCTTCGCCGGGGCTGACCGCCGCAACGATCGACCGTCGTGCCGCACCGCCGAACCAATCCCGGATCGAAAGGTATTGCGGACGCAGACGTCCCAAGTCGGCCTCTAGTGCCGCATCGCCGTCCTCCGGTGCACTGTTTAGTTCCAACTCAATCGGCTGGCCACCCTTTTGCAAGAACGGAACCGCGGGGATCATGATTTTGTAGTCACCGGGCAATTGGTCGGCGAAGACGAATTGGCCATTGGCGTCCTGGGTTGCGGCGACATCCACGGCAGCACCCAAGTCGTCGGTGCCCACCAATCGAACGCCATGCAATACGCCGGGGATGGCTGACGACAGTGCGAACGAAAAATCACGCAGCTCGTAATCGGACACCGTCACCGTCAGTGCCGCCGTGCTGGTGGCGCCCGATGGATCGCTGACGGTGAACGTGAACGTGTCATCGCCGGTGAAATCGCCGGCCGGCGGCGTGTACAGGATTTGATCACCCGCGGTGCTGATGCGAACCGTTCCGCCCTGGGACGTGGTTCCGGTCGCGGTGAATTGCAACGTTTCACCGCTGTCAACGTTGGTCGGCAAATCGGCAACGGTCAGCACGACGGATTCGCCGGCGGATCGCAACACGTCGGCCGTCGCATCGGCCGCGGGCGGTGGATCGTTCACGCCGGTCACCGTGAAGGTCACCGTTCCGACGGCAAGCCCGCCGCCGGTGTCACGAATGGTGTACTGGACCGTTTCGGTACCGACGAAATTGGCGGCCGGTTGGTACCGCAGTTCGCCATCGGTGCCGACCGAAGCGGTTCCACCGTTGGACGGTGTGGCGACTTCGAGCAGTTCGAAGGCCTGGTTCTCACTGTCACGCGTATCGTTGGCCAAGATATCGAACGACGCCTCGGCTGCGTCTTCGGTCACCGTAAAGGCATCGTTGACCGCGACCGGCGGTTCGTCGCCCGGGTTCACCGTCACGCTGACGGTCACCGGAACGGTCGCTTCGCCGTCGCTGAGGGTGTAGGTGAAGGTATCGACGCCGGTGAAGTCGGCCGGCGGTGTGTACAACACCGATTTGCCGTCGCTGGCAACGGTCACCGTGCCGCCGTTTGACGTGGTCCCGACGCCGGTGACCGTCAGTTCTTCGCCCGTATCCGGTGCGATGCTGTCGTTGTCCAAGACGTCCAGATCATTCAACACCGTCCCCTGATCGACGGTGAAGGTATCCGGCGCCCCGAGCGGCGGATCATTCACGTCTTCCACGGTCACCGTCACGGTCGCATCGTCTTGAACCCCATCGCTGTTGGCCACGCGATAGCTGAAGACGACTTCGCCGACGAAGTCCGCGGTGGGCGTGAAGATCAATTCGCCGTTGCTGATCGATACCGCGCCGCCGGTGGTCGGCTGAGTGACCGAGACGATCGTCAGCGTGGTGCCGGCGACCGCGGTGTCGTTGTCCAAGACGTCCAGCGTGTTGGATGTGCTGTCTTCGTCCACGGTGAACGTGTCATCAACGACCGTAAAGTTCTGGTCGATCGCCAAGGAGATGTTGCCGTAAGCGACGCTGGCGGCCGGAATTCGTTCGTCGCTTAGATACAACAACGTTTCACTGCCCGAGTCGTCGGCCGGTTCACTGGTGATGTTGACCGTCCCGCTGGCGATCGCTTCCATGCGGATGGTGGCGACAAGGCTTTCGCTTTCGTCACTGGGGACCGTGTTGGACTGGGCCGCACCAAGTTCGTCGATCAGCCCGCTGGCGAAAGTCCCGTCTTGGACGGTATTGAATCCGCTGCCGTACTGGATCGTCGCCCCGCTGACCGGTTGAATCAGATTGGCGTCAAACAAGATGTCGGCGAATGCTGCAAAGACCCCGCGTCGATCGATGCCGGGTCGCAAGTCCTGGCCGTACATCCGCAGCAAGAATTCTTCGCCACTGGCAACACTGGTGATGACGTTTCCGTCCAAGTCCGTGATTTCCAGTCGCACGCCCGCGACCGCTGGTTCGCTGACGGTGACACTGAAACTGTCATCGGTCGCGTTGCCGGCCAAGTCGGTCAGCCGGATGTCAAAGTCGACAGTTCCCACGTCGGCGGCCTGCGGATCCCAAGTGATTTGGCCCGTCGCCGGGTTGATGGTCGCGCCGGTGGGCGACGAGATCAACGAATAAACCAGCCCGCTGCCTTCTTCACTGCTGATCAGGTTGGTGATGTACTGCGTCCCGACGTTGGCCTGGGTCGTGGCCGTGTCGCCGACCGTCGCCGGGCCCGTGTTGTCGTAGGTCACCGTCAGGGTCGCACTGTTGCCGCTGCTGGAACCGCCGTTGCTACGCCGAGCCGCAAGCGTGTAACTGCCGTCGCCCAGCGCGGCGATGTTCGACGTCGTGATCGTGACCGTGCTGCCGGCGGCAACCGCCGAACCGATCACCGCATCGCCGTCGGTGTTGATGATTTCAACCGTGTCCCCCGATTCCACACCGGTGACGGTGAAGGACAACGTGCCCTCATTGGTCACGTTGTCACTGTCGCTGGATCCGCTGTCACTGGTGGCCAACAAGTCCAATCCCGTGGGTGCGGACAACTGCGATTCCACAAACTCGAACGTCACGACCTGGTTGTCACTGCCCGTTGCACCGGAGGCGGCCGCCACGGTCAAGTTGACATCCACGGTGCCGGTGAACCCCGAAGCAGGCGTCACTGTGACCAGACCGGTCGTCGAATCCACGTTCAGCGTCGCGTTGCCTTGGCCGCTGACGATCGAACCGCTGTACCGAACCGCGTCGCCTTCGACATCCACGGCCGACAACTGCAACTGGGCCGGCGTGTCGACTGCGGAGGTGACCGGGTCGTTGATGTCACCCAAGAATGGCTGTGAATCAGAACTGCTGCCCGTATCGGCGACCACCGTCACCGGAATCACTTCGCTGTGCGTGTTGCCGTCTTCGTCGGTGACCGTGATGGTGACATTGGTCGTTCCCGTCCCGCCGACCGCTTTGAACATCACGACGCTGTTTTCGGTGTCGGTAAAGACCGAAGCATCTTCGATCACGATGTCGGTCGTCGGGGCACCACCGCCCTGGCTGGCCGGCGGATCGGTTTCCATATTGCTGATCGCTTCACGGACGTCTTCGCCTTCGACCAACTGGCCAAAGATCGAGTGGTTGAAGTCCAGATGCCGTGTGTCAGTCTCGGTGATGAAGAACTGCGAATTGTTCGTATCGTCCGAGGTCTTGGCGAACGACAGGATCCCGTCACGGTTGTGCTGCAGATCGGGATGGAATTGGTCGTCGAAACTGCCCAAGGTCGATCCGCTGGTTCCCGTTCCGGTCGGGTCACCGGCCTGGATCACAAAGCCGTTGACCACGCGGTGAAAGATGATGCCGTCATAGAATCCAGATTCCGCCAAATCCGCAACGCGTCCGGCGGGAACCGGTGCCCGTTGTTCGAACAGCTCGAACACCATGTCACCAAACCCGGCAACATCCAAACGCAACGAACGGTTGCCCGAAATCACGGTCGCTTCGATCAAGGACGGATCTTCCACCGTGACCGTGGTCGTCAGCACGCTGCCGTCGGGATCGTAACCATCCACGACGACATGCAACGGCGATCCGATGCGAACCGTTTGTGAACCAATGGTCTCGAACGTCGGCGTTTCACTTTGCGGAATCGGCACGCCGCTGCGGGAGCTGATGGTCGTCAAATCCAAGACCCCGGTCGCCTCGGTGTCGTCGGGGAACCGCCAAGTTGGGAATTGTGAGATGCCCTCGGCGATGCCGATGCTGTTCAGCGTTCGGTCCGGATTGGTGACTTCGACAAAGGGCAGTTCGTCGCCACCGTCCTCGAACAATTCTTTCTGCTGGGTACAGGCCGGACACCAGGCGGCGCCGAAGAATTGCACGCCCGCGGCTTCCAGATTCTTCGCAAACTGAACCAGATCTGGCTCCGATTCACCTTCCGCCTGACCGGTCACCGCCAAGACATCGCTTTGTGCCGTCGCGGTGGCCCCCGCATCGGGCAACCCGTCGGCGTTGCCGTCGGTGAACATCATCTCCACGTCGCCGGCCATCAACTGCCGACGTTCCAGCATTTCCAACCGCAAGGGCCCACGGCTGGCCAAATCGCCATCGCCACGCGGCTGCTTCATCACGGCATCCTTGTGCGGGAAACCACCGGTCAGGCTGGCAATCAGTTGTCGAAGAGCGTTTCGCGACATACCTAGAATGTTCGTTCAGGGGTGTTGGGGGCGAATCGGTTTCCGTCGCACCGGACGGAGGTTTCATCGCTGCGGAACCGCAGACCATCGATTGTCGGGCACTCAAGTGCCCAGCGCTGAAGTCCGGTCGAGATTGGCCGGCAACCACCCTGCGGTGGCACGGTCGATCCCTTCGCGGACCGCAACCTTCATTGGCACCAGCTAAATCGCTGTGACAGCCAGGGCGGTTCGTGTAACGGGGTGTTTCGGCAAAGCATCGCGGCGGCGATGCGAAAAATCGTTATCACCGTCAAGGTTTGACAGGACCACGCGGTCTCAAAGGACGTCCTACGTAGAATCGCGTCACACCGGCCCATGTCCACGCAAACTGAAACCGAACTAACGATTTTTGCATGCTTTCCCCCATTGGGACGCGGCAGAAAGACCTTCGGTTCCACGACGGGCATCGGCTTTGCGAAATCCTCATCTGATGTTTCGGCGTCTGGGGGACGCTGCGTTCGTGGCGCTCGTCACGACTCGGCGACGATCGACCACCGCGGCTTGTCGGGTCCGTGCCGGTCATGCGAGACCTGGCTGGCAAGGGCGAAACGCCGGTCAGGGCACGAAAAAAGGCGAGGCCGATCCCGAAGGACCGACCCCGCCTCGCACGGGGGGACACTTATTATTCTCTCGTTGCTTCGTCATGGTGGCCCGTGCGTCGTGTCCCTCGCACACCACTAACGGTAGTCCGATTCCGTCCCGACGGACGCGCCATCAAGATGGTTTCTTCTCAATCCCATCCCAACCCCCGGTCGACTTTGACCAACACGACGGTTGTAGCGATCGCACCGACTTTGAATGAACGCGGACTTTGAAAGAACGCGATCGCGTCCCGTGTTGCCATACGACCGCTGCCGCGCCGCCCCTGCCAGGCCTTCGCCATGAATGATTCACCGCCGCTGGACGTCGTCGCCGTTGCCGCACACCCGGACGACGTGGAAGTCGCCTGTGGGGCAACGCTGGCCAAACTGGTTCGCCAAGGCTATCGCGTCGGGATCATCGATTTGACCGACGGTGAACCGACCCCCAATTGCCCATCGCCGGAAGTCCGGGCGGCCGAGGCCCGGGCGGCTGCCGAAACGCTGGGTGTGCAGGTCCGGATCCAGTTGGGGCTACCCAACCGCCGGCTGATGGACGGATTCGACGCTCGCGTCGCCCTGGCGAAACAATTCCGAATCCACCGTCCACGCATCGTCATCGGCTTTGGCGACGCCACCCCGACCGCTTCGCCGGACCACTGGCAAGCCAAACTGATCACCGACGCGGCGGTCTTTTACAGTCGGCTGACCAAGTGGGACCAGCATTTTGACGGCCTTCCCGTCCATGCGGTCCGCCGCCAGCTGTACTTTCGGCTGGCCTTGGAACCCGACACGATCGCCGGCCATTCCCATCACTTGCTGGTCGATGTGGCCGCAACGCTGCAACAGAAAATCGACGCCATTCTGTGTTACCAAAGCCAATTCGCCCACAAACCGGCGATCGAATCCCGCATCCGCGCCGCCGCCCTGGTCACCGGCAGCCTGGCAGGGGTCGATGCCGCCGAATCGTTCGTCGCCGTCCGTCCGGTGGCCGTCGACGATCTGGTCACCACCGTCCTGTAGACGAACCGGCCCGCCGCCGAACCGGCCCGCCGCCGAACCGGTACGCCGCCGAACCGGTACGCCGCCGAACCCGGGCCCTGTGGCGGGAATAGGGGCTGTAAAACTCGCTATCTGACGCCGGTCTGTTATCTTAGGACGTTGACGCGATCCATCCGCGACGCGTCTCTTTTCCGTCCACTCTCTTGCTCCACTCTCTCTTTCCGGGACGAAGACAAACACGATGAGCCAAGCCGCCATGGACTTTACCCATCTGCTGATCAAACGCGGCATCATCAGTGCCGAGCAGCTGGCCGAAGCGGAACAGATCGCCAAGGATACCGATCAAGACGTCGGCGACGTGTTGGTAAAGTCGGAATATGCCGCCCCCGAGGACGTCGCTCGAGCGCTGGCGGATTTCCACAAGATCCCCTTTGTCGACCTTCGCGAAACACGGATCCCGGAAAACGTCATCGAACTGGTCCCCGAATCGGTGGCCCGTGAAAACACGGTCATCCCGTACAGCGAAGAAGACGGGGCGCTGCAAATCCTGATCGCAGACCCGTTCGACTTGGAAACGATCGAAAAGCTGCGTTTCATCCTGAACCGAAAGATCGAAACCGCGATCGCCCCGCGGGAATCGATCAACGGAGCGATCAACCAGTATTACGGCCAGGTCGAAGGTGAATCGGCCGACAGTATGCTGCAGGAATTCACCGACACGGCCATCGACTTCACCGAAACCGAGGGTGAAGACGGCGGTGGCGGGGAAGAAGTCGTCGACGACGGCAGCGCACCGGTCATCCGGCTGGTCAACCTGATGATCCAAGAAGCGGTCCAATTGCGGGCCAGCGACATCCACGTCGAACCCTTCGAAGACAGGGTTCGAATCCGTTATCGAATTGACGGCGTTTGTGTGGAAAGGGAAAACGCCCCCCGGCGGATGCTGTCGGCCATCATCGCCCGCATCAAAATCCTGTCGAAGATCGACATCAGCGAAAAGCGACGCCCCACCGACGGGCGGATCAAGATCACCGTTGGCGACAAGCAGCTTGACTTGCGGGTCAGCATTATCCCGACCAACCACGGCCAGTCGTGCGTGATGCGGCTGCTGGACAAGGACAACATCAAGGTCGGCGTCCGCCAGCTGGGCCTGTCCCAGCGCGACTATCGCAATTTCAACGGCCTGATCCGCCGGCCCAACGGGATCGTCCTGGTGACCGGCCCGACGGGATCGGGGAAGACCACGACACTGTACGCCGCCCTGAACGCGCTGAACCGCCCGGACCGCAAAATCATCACCGCCGAAGACCCGGTGGAGTATTACCTGCCGGGGATCAACCAGGTGGAAGTCCGGCACAGCATCGGACTGGACTTTGCCCGCATCATTCGCGCGATGCTGCGTCAGGCACCCAACATCATCCTGGTCGGCGAAATGCGGGATCACGAGACCGCATCAATGGGAATCCAGGCGTCACTGACGGGACACTTGGTTTTCAGTACACTGCACACGAACGATGCGCCCAGTGCCATCAGTCGGATGGTGGACATCGGTGTACCTGGCTACATGGTCGCCAGCAGCGTCATCGCCGTGCTGGCCCAGCGGCTGGTGCGGACGATTTGCCCAAGATGCAAGACCCGATGGACGCCGCCGGAAAGCCTGATCGCCGACAGCGGATTGCCGCCCGAAATGGTCAAGCAGGCGGAATTCGCCAAGGGCAAGGGCTGCACCTACTGTGGCAAGTCGGGCTACCGCGGACGCGTCGGCATCTATGAACTGATGCTGATCAACAACAAGCTTCGCGAGATGATGTTCAAGGGCTCCGCGACCAATGAAATCCGGGAACTTGCGATCGAAAACGGCATGTCCACGCTCTACGCCGACGGCATGCTGAAGGTGATTCGCGGGATCACCAGCTTCGAAGAGGTCTACCGAGTCGCCAAGCGAACCGAACAGGAACAGTTGGCCATGAGCCACATCGTCAAAGACCTGGATTCGCTGTAACAGCCAGCTCAGACCCGGCACCGACGCAACGCCGCTGACCACCCAACGCACAGGGTGACCACAGCACCCCAAAAGAACCGGGCGCGGCCAAGCGGACGCCACGCAACTGCACCGAACCGCCCGAATGGGCGGGTTCATAAATCCGCACCTAACCCGCGTGAAACCGGCGGGTTTCTTTGAAAAGCGGAATTTTGCTGCGATAATGGCTGTCAGACGGGCGAACCCGCCGGCTAGTGCGGCGGAATTCCCCTTCACACCCTTTTCACTTTTCCCCGCCTTCCCTTGGCCAACGCCGTCGGGTCACCCGCCCAGGCCAAATTGACGGGGCTATTGCTAATCCCGAACGGCCCGGACGGCCGCTTCACCGCCCAAAGAGACGAATCGTCATGGCAACCGTGTTGATCGACAAACTGTTGCAGGCCGCCATCAAGCAAGGCGTCAGCGACATTCACATCGTCGTCGGTCAACCGCCCGTGTTTCGCTTGCACGGCCGGATGCGGAAACTGGAAACCAAAACACTGGACGCCGAAGACGCCGTCGCGCTGATGAAAAGCATCACGCCGGAACGGTGCCAACGGGAACTGCAAGAAACGGGAAGCACGGACTTCGGGTTCGCGTTCGGCGAATTGGCACGTTTCCGGGTTTCGGTGTTCAAACAACGCGGCTTCATTTCGATGGTGCTGCGTCAAATCCCCAACGACAAGCTGACCCCCGAACAACTGGGATTGCCCGAGAGCGTTGTCAAACTGGTGCACCGCCCGCGGGGTCTTTTCCTGGTGACCGGACCGACCGGTTCGGGGAAATCAACAACGCTGGCTTCGCTGATTCACCTGCTGAACGAAACCGTCGACCACCACATCATCACGATCGAAGACCCGATCGAGTTCTATCACGACCACATCAAGAGCACGATCAATCAGCGGGAAGTCGGCGTGGACGTGCCGAGTTTCTCCGAAGCGATTCGGCGGGCGTTGCGGCAAGACCCCGACGTGATTCTGGTCGGCGAGCTTCGTGACCTGGAAACGATCGAAGCGGCGATCAGCGCGGCGGAAACGGGGCACATCGTGTTCGGCACGCTGCACACCAACAGTGCCCAGGGCACGGTCAACCGAATCATCGACGCGTTCCCCGGGAACCTGCAGGACCAGATCCGAACCCAGCTGGCCAGTTCGCTGATCGGCGTGGTCGCCCAAACCCTGTTGCCCCGAATCGGCGGCGGTCGCTGTGCGGCTTACGAAGTCTTGGTGGTCACCCCCGGGGTGTCGAACCTGATCCGTGAAAACAAGACCTTCCGTATCAACAGCTCGATCCAGACCGGAGCGAAATTCGGCATGCAGCTGATGGACGACGCTTTGTTCAACCATTGGAAATCGGAAAAGGTCACCGTCGAAGACGCCTTGGCCAAAGCCCACCGTCCGGACGACTTGGCCCGCCGCATCGTCCAGGCTCGCAAGGGTCTTGGCGACGAAGCGATGCCCGTCGGCGAAGACGATTGAACGACACCTTTGAAACATTCCCACACGCTATTTCGCTAACCGCTAATCGCCCCCATGGCCACACGCCGCATCGGACAGATCCTTGTCGACCTCGGTTTCATGACCGACGAACAACTGGAATCCGTCCTCGCCGAACAGGAACAACAACCCGGCGCTCTGTTCGGCAAGGTCGCCGAAGAAATGACGTTGATCACCGACGAGCAGCTTGCCCAAGCGCTCGCCGAACAAATGGGCATGCAAACGGTGTCGCTGGGCGATGCCAATTTGGCCCCGGAGGTGTTGGAAAAGATCTCCGAAACCATGGCGCAACTGTACCGCGTCATCCCGGTCGCCTTTGAAGACGACCGGCTGACCGTGGCCACGTGCGATCCGCAAAACTTGACGATCCAAGACGAATTGCGGACGTTCCTGGGCATAGAAATCGGCATGGTCGTGGCCACCGAACACGACGTGCTGCAAGCGATCGAAAAGTACTACGACAGCGAATCGGAAAGCGTTGAAAAACTGGTCGCCGAACTGGCCGAAGACGAAGAACTCAAGGCGTCGATTAACGCGCTGGACAACGAAAAGTTCAACATCACCGATGCCGAGGCGTTGGCCGATTCGGCGCCGGTCCGAAAGCTGTTGAACATGGTGTTGTTGCTGGCCATCAAGGACCACGCCAGCGACATCCACTTTGAACCGTTCGAAGACGAATTCCGGATTCGGATCAAGGCCGAAGGCGTGCTGTACGAAATGGTCCCGCCGCCGCGTCACTTGGCGTTCGCGATCACGACACGGATCAAAGTGATGGCGGACTTGGACATCGCCGAACGCCGCATGCCCCAAGACGGCCGAATCGAATTGATGGTCGGTGGTCACCCGGTCGACCTTCGCGTCAGCGTGTTGCCGACGATCTTCGGCGAAAGCGTCGTCATGCGGGTGCTGGACCGCAGCGTCGTGAACCTGTCCCTGGACAACGTGGGGATGGACGAAGCGACGATCGCGAATTTTCGCAAAGCGATCGACCGCCCCAACGGCATCGTGCTGGTGACCGGCCCCACGGGTTCGGGAAAAACGACCACGCTGTATTCGGCGTTGACCGAACTGAACGACATCAAAGACAAATTGATCACAACCGAGGACCCGGTCGAATACGACATCGACGGCATCATTCAGATCCCGATCGACAGCGCCGTGGGCGTCACGTTCGCAAGCTGTCTGCGGGCCATCCTGCGGCAAGACCCCGACACGATCCTGGTCGGCGAAATCCGTGATTTGGAGACGGCCGAAATCGCCATCCAAGCTTCGCTGACCGGTCACTTGGTCTTCAGCACGTTGCACACCAACAGTGCCCCCGCCACGGTGACACGACTGAAAGACATGGGCATCCAAGCGTTCATGATTTGCGCGACGGTCGAAGCGATCCTGGCCCAACGCTTGGTGCGGCGAATCTGTTCGAAGTGTCGCGAGGAAACCGATGTCAGCAATGAGTTGCTACGTGACCTGGGGATGACCCGCGAAGCGGTGGACGGGACGACGTTTTACAAGGGTGTCGGGTGCGAACAGTGCAACAACACCGGGTACAAAGGCCGCGTGGCTTTGTTCGAATTGATGCTGCTGAACGACACCATCCGTGAAATGGTTTTGGGCAACGCGTCGACCGACGAGATCCGCGACGAAGCGGCCCGCAACGGCATGATCCCGCTACGCGATTACGGCATGAACATGGCGTCCCAAGGCATCACCACCCTGGACGAAGTCCTCCGCGAGACGGTGGAGGAGTAAGGCCTGCCGGGTTACCTGGAAAACAGGTCACAGGCAGCGTCCCCGGACGGTCCGGCGAGAAGATTGACGGACACGATGGCCCAAACCTACGAAGACTTAGAAGTATGGAAACGCGCATGCCGTTTAGCGGTTTGCGTGTACCAAGCGTTTGATCGAAAACAGCCGTGGGGTCTGCAAGACCAGATGCAGCGTTCGGCCGTTTCGATCGCATCCAACATTGCCGAAGGCTACGAACGAACCACCAAAGATTTCATTCGCTTTCTGACCATCGCCAAGGGTTCCGTCGCCGAATTGCGGACTCAGGCTTTGATCGCCGGAAAGGTCAACGAGTTGAAATCAGAACAAGCCAAACACATCGCGGACGAAGCGAAGGTTTTGTCCAAGATGCTGCAGTCATTGATCCAATACCGATCCACGCAGATTCGGGAATCTGCAGAAAACTACGCGTTTTCACCGGGTGACGGATCTTTGCGGACTTCATCCGGCGACAGCCCGGAACAGTCTTGAATCAAGCCGGCATGACTAAATGTCATCTGCCCGTGAACCAGTAACCTGACGACCTTTTCCCTTCTTCGCGAAGCGAAGTCATGCCTACCTATCAATTCGAAGCGATGGACGCGACCGGACAAGAGATCCGGGACGAAATCGATGCGGCCAACGAAGAAGAAGCCCAGACCACCATCCGTCAGATGGGCTACTTCGTCACCAAGATCGCCGTCAAAAAACAGACGGCGACCACGGCGGCGGGCGCGAAGAAAAAACGCCCCTTCGCCATCGGTGGCGGTGGTACGAAACACATCTGTGCGTTCACACGTCAGTTGTCGATCCTTCAAGATGCCGGTCTGCCGATCCTGCGCAGCCTGAAAATCTTGGAAGGCAACGCCAAACCGGGCAAACTGAAAAACGCCTTGATGGACGTCTGTGACGAAATCGAAGGCGGGGCAACGCTCAGCGAAGCGATGTCCAAATGCCCCAAAGTGTTTTCGCGGCTGTACGTCAACATGATCAAAGCCGGTGAGGCCGGTGGTGCACTGGAGTTGATCCTTCAGCGTCTGGCCGACTTCCTGGAACGCGCCGAATCCTTGAAGCGAAAGGTCAAAGGGGCGTTGATCTATCCGGTCATCGTCGTCTTGGTCGCGATCGCGATTCTGTCGTTTATCATGGTCTTCATCGTTCCGACGTTCGAAGAGATGTTCGAGGAATTCGGGTTGTCGTTGCCGACACCGACGATCCTGTTGATCGCGATGAGCAATTACATCAAGGACTATTGGTTCCTGTTGTTCGCGCTTCCGATCTGTTTGCTGATCGTGCTGAAGCTGTTACGAAAATTCCGGCACGGTCGCATGGGATTCGACATGTTCATCATTCGGGTCCCGATTTTCGGTGCTCTGATCGAAAAGAACATCATGGCCCGGACCACGCGAACCTTGGGCACCCTGGTCAGCAGCGGTGTGCCGATTTTGGAAGCGATCAACATCACCCGGGAAACCGCCGGCAACGCGATGTTCGAACGCCTGTTTTCACAGGTCAACGATTCGATTCGCGAAGGGGAAGTGATCAGTAAACCCTTGAAGGAATACAGCGTGCTGGGCTTTCACCCGATGACGCTGGTCTTTTGGATCATCTTCGGCGCTTTCCCCGGCGTGTTCCTGTTGTCGATCGCGGTGACCGCCAAAGGCACCAAGCTGGATGACGGCACGATGGTCCAATCATTGTTCAGCTGGGGCGGCCAATTGTTTGTCGGCGGTGCGGCGTTGGCCGGCCTGTTTTACCTGACGAAGATCAAGAGCCGCGTCGTCGATGACTTGGTCGTCAACATGGTCGACGTCGGCGAAGAAACCGGCGAACTGGACACGATGCTTTACAAGGTCGCCGACACGTACGACGAAGAAGTCCGCGTCATGACCGACGGCCTGACCGCTCTGATGGAACCGTTGATGATCGTGTTCCTGGGGCTGGCGGTTGGTTTCATCGTCATCAGTCTGTTCATGCCCTTGGTCGAATTGATCAGTGGTTTGACTTGATCCTTTTCCATCCAACCAACGCCGAAGACGGCGAAGCTTTTCACGACTCTTACACGACTCACGGACACGAGCCGACACGGGTAGCCTTCATGTCAACAACGCAAGTTCATCACGACGCCTCTTCGCCGGATCGTCACATCGATCCAGCGGCCCGCCAATCACTGGCGGCTCGGCACGGGTTCACCCTGGTGGAAATCCTGGTCGTGATTGTGATCATCGGCATCTTGGCCGGGATCGCGATTCCTGCGGTCACCAATGTGATCGCCACCGGTCGCGAAACGGCTTTGAAAGTCGAAATCACGCAATTGGCCGACTCGGTGGAACAATACAACTTGAAGTACGGCGATTACCCGCCGGACATGAGCAGCTGGACGATCGCCCAGCGACACCTGAAGAAAGCCTTCCCGCGAATGTCGCAACGCGACCTGACGCTGCTTTACAACATGTGTCACGACGGCAACGGCCGCTTCAACCCCGCCGCGATCGATCGCAGCGAAGCGTTGGTTTTGTTCTTGGGTGGATTCAGCGACGACGCAGCCTATCCATTGACCGGAGCCGGTGGACCTTTTGAATGTCGCTTGGCACAAAACAATGCGGCATACACGACGACCACGAACGTTGCCGACTTTCAATACAACGTTTCGCGCAACGATGCACTGTTCGAATTCGACGTCGCACGTTTGACCATCAACGCGGCCGCAGCCGAAACCGGTGGTCAAGTGAATTCGACCGACGACGGTGACTTGATCCCCGCCTATCAGATGGATGGTCGCGCCGCACCGTTCGTCTACTTCGAATCGCGAACCTATGGCGGCATTCCTGACGCCGTATCGACGTTGGTCGCCGGTGCCAATCCATACAACGGGTATTACAACCCCGATTTTGGTGGCGTCCGTCCGTACAAGACGAACGTGCCCGTTTCGCCGACCGGCAGCGGATGGGGCACCGAACCGGATGCGTCGCTGAAAAGTTGGAAGTTCGCAAACGACAAGTCATTCCAGATCATCGCGGCTGGTACCGACGACACGTTCGGCACGCTGATCCGCATGCCCATGACGGCGGCACAAAACACCGTGGCCGCCAACGATTTGCCCGCGTACTTCATCGAAAAGACGGGCAAGGCGATGACGATCAACAGCAACGCGACGTCGCCTCAGCAAACTTTGATCACCGGTATGGACGGCTTCCAAGAAGACGGTGCCGTCAACGGATCCGAAGGCAACGCCCATTTGGACAACATCACCAACTTCAGCTCCCGAACACTGGAAAGCGATTTGGAAACCTGATCGGCCCGCGGCGCGGTGCCAACGCCGTTGGCGCGCCCGACCCAACCGATCCCTCTTTTCTTGTCGACTGTCATGCTTGTCTTGTTCAAACCACGACCGATCCGCCTGCGACGCTGGCGGCAACGACCACGATCGGCGTTCACGCTGGTGGAAATCATGGTCGTGCTGGTCGTCGGCGGCCTGCTGTTGGGCATGGGTGCTTCGATGATGGCCACCGCACGCCGGTCATCACGCATCGCTCGGACCCAAGCCGTCATCAGCGTCGTGGATGGCGTCATCCGTCAACGACTGGATGAATTGAATTCGCTGCCGTTGCCGCTGGAACATAACGTTGCTCGGACCACCCAGCGGATCCCATCGATTCCGGCCGATGAAGCCGAGCGGGTTCGTCTGCAGATGCGGCGCGACGCGATTCGCATGTACCTGCCGGATCGATACAGCGACCTGATTCGCATCACTGACAATCGGGTGACCAACGCCACCAACGATCCGTTCTTCGTCTTAAGTCCCGATCTGACATCCGACCGCAACAAGGATGGTCAGCCGGACGAATGGATCAGCGGTGTCTGGACCGACCCAGTCACCATTGCGGGCCCCGTCCGAGTGTCCGATCGACAACCTGACGGCACCTTTATCCCAAGCGTGACGGTCGCACGTTACAGCTGGTGGAACGACACCGACAACGATTTTCGGACGGAAAACCACAACGTTCCTGGCCAGTTGTCGGCTTACCGCGCACGTATCCCACGGATCGTCCCGAACAACCAACTCGGGTTCACGACATCATGGAGCCCGGCCAACAGCCCGGCCGAATGTTTGTACCTGATCATGTCGACGACGTTCATCAGCGGCACGTCTGCGATCGAAATGCTTCCACGCGGCCACGTCGAAGACACCGACGGTGACGGAGTGCCGGAAATCGTCGACGCCTGGGGTGTCCCACTGGGGTTCATCCGCTGGCCGGTCGGTTACGTCGAACCGGCTAACCCGGCCCCGCCGACAGTGTTGGCCAACGTGGAACCGGAGGAGTACGACGTGTTCCGTGCCGACTTTGCGTATGCGGAAAACGCTTCTTCGGCGGTGAACGCTCAGCCGCTGCCTCGATCGCTTCAACCACTGGTTGTCTCGGCGGGTCCGGACGGAGTGTTTGATCTGCGGTTCTTTCAGACCCGCAGCGACAACAACAATTTCGATGTGATTTATCCGTTGGAAACCTGGCCCAACACTCAAGCATGGGTTGGTAATCAAACGGCCGGCCGACCACAGAACTTCTTTTACGTTGATCCGTTCCTGCGACAGTCGCTGGTCCAAAACAACGGCGCCGCAGGTGCAATCGGGGGCGTTTTTGACACCGACGGTGACGGATCCTTCGAAGGTCTGTCGGACAACATCACCAACCACGGTCTGACGGGAGACGCCCAATGAGTATCCACGCGTCACGACCGAAGCACCGACGTGCATTCACGTTGGTCGAAATCATGGTGGTCATGGTCTTGTTGATGCTGTTGGCCGGCATCGGTTTGCCCGCCATCAAGCAAACGCTGAAAGACCAAAAAGAATCACAAACCTCACGGCAGGTCGTCGCCTATCTGACGACCGCACGGGATCGTGCGATCGCCACCGGACGTCCGGTCGGCGTGGTGATCGAACGAGCGGGCACGACCGATCCGTTCGCCAGGTCATACAGCACGCGTCTTCGCATGACCAACGGGGTGCCGTCCTATGGCGGTGAATCCCCCGACACCCGGTGCGTGATCATTCATGATGATTTCGTCTTCAGCACGCCGCAGGTCGCCAACAGCAATAGCACCACCCGCACCGGTCAATTCAACGCTTGCCTGTTTCGCCAGGAAGAAAACCCGTTGCTACGGCTCAGTGCGCAAGTGCTGAACGATGGCGACTCGACCAATGACGGCGCGGCACCGATCAAAGCCGGCGATCTGATCAGTTTCGAAGGCAGCCGCCCGGTTCGCATCATGGCGATCGGTTTCAGTGACGCCAACGATCTGGATTTGGCCAGCTATGGGGCGATCACGCCGCCATGGAATCGAAACAATTTGAACTATCCCAAGTGGAACGCGTTGCCGCTGCCGGCATTGCCCACCGACGACCGACCTTACATCAAGATCCGATTTGATTCGCGAAGCTTTGTTGAAATCGGTGGTGGCGCATTCCCGACCTTTGAGTTGCCGACCGGTGCCGTCAACGCAACGGCCGACAACACTTGGCGGGCCTCGCGTTTTCAGATTTTCCGCCAGCCATCGCCGTCGCAAACTTCGCCGATGAACTTGATGAAGGGCATGGCGATCGACCTGAATTTTTCGGGCACGGCAACCTATTCAGGCGGCCTGCCCGCGGGCATCGAATTTTCGCCTTACTTCATCGACGCCACCGCGGGCAACGTGGCGATGAATTCGACCGACCCGAACAACCCGATCACTTTCCTGAACATCGCGATCGTTTTCGCCCCCGACGGCAGCGTCCAGTCGGTCGGGTCCGCCATGCCCGGTGCGGCCCCCTACGCGTTCAACGAGCGACGTCCGACCGGCCAGATCTTTTTCTTGTTGGGCAAGACCGACGGCATCCGCCCGGACGCCCCGTTTTCCACCGAGGACCGCGCGGTGTCCAACATTCTGGACGGCGATAGCGTTTGGATCGTGATCAACCCCAGCAACGGCAACGTCGCGGTATCCCCGATCGCGTCAACGCGACCGGTCGATCCGAATCTGACCATCGAACAAAACATGGCCAACGCGGCTTTGGTGGCCCGAACGTACGCCTTCAACTCCGACACGTTGGAGGACCTGTAATGAGTGATTTCAAACTTTTCCGCAGACACGCCGGTGGTCGCGACAGGCAGGGTGTGACCTTGGTCGAAGTCGCTTTCGCCATGGGCATCATCTTGATCGGGCTGGTCGGGTTGGTATCGATCCTGCCAATCGCCGGCCGGCAAGCCAAAGATGCGGTCAGCCTGAACAATGCGACCTCGCTGGCCAACGCCGCTTTGGCCGAATTTCAAGCACGCAACTACGGCCAACCGGGACGCTGGGTGTTGCAACCAGATTTCGCCAAACTGGGATCAATGGTTCCAGAGTATTCCGACGGTGGACAACGTTTTGCGATTCTGGAAAACACCCCGACCTTCTTGAACGACCTGATGCACCCCGATTACCAGCGACGTCCGGGACGGGGGCAAGATCCGACGCTTTGGCAGGGCGTCGGCAACATGAACCTGAGCAGCAACTCGGTTTGTATCGACCCACTGTTTGTCGCCGACCCAAACGGGTATTTGCCCTACAACGCCGCCAATTCGCCGGACGGAAAGTACGTCAGTTACTTCACCGCGGGAACCAACGGACACCGTCGAATACGATTCCCGTATTACAAAGCGAATTACAACCCGCTGGTGAACCCATCGTTGCCGGTGACGGCATCGAATCAGTGGCCACCGATGCCGCGTCTGACCCGTGTGACGATCAATCGTGGGGTCAGTACGGCGGGACAATTCATTTCGGGAACCGAAGCCAACTACCTTTCCGAATCGGGCAATGATCTGAATATCACCAAGCCCAAGGACCAAACACTGGCACCGATCATCGCGGGCGAAGCGATCACCGGTACGGTGATGACTTACGGCAAAGCACAAACCGAAGGCACCTACAGTTGGATCGCCACCGTTAACGAAATCCCCGGTGGTTCAACTTCATCGGTGTCCGTGGCCGTGATCGAAAATCGCGATCGCACTTTCTTCACTTATCCCAACGCGGGCCCCGAAGGCACGCTGAACGGCGTCTACGCCGATGCCCCCGAAGCAAACGCGACCGAAGAACGTGTGGCCTACGTCACCTACGCCGGCGGGTTTACCGGCGGCGCTGGCGGTACCGTGGAAATTGTGATGTCCACTTATGTGGATCCGACGATCATTCCCGGCCAATGGGTGATGATGTCACGCGATACCTTGCCCGGCATTCCCGGCGGCGAAGTTCACCGCTGGTTCCGAGTGGCGGGCGTCGTCGGCCAAACGACAAGTGGCGAACCCGATCGCATCATCTTCAACGATCCCGTGCACGGGACACCCTACGAAGTGTGGCATATGCGTTTGATGCTCGATGGCCCCGACTGGAGTTTCGGATTCGACTCTCTAGCCAATGATCTCATCGATACGCCGGGCCCGGCAGACGGTTTCGTCGACGACAACACGGTGATGACCCTGGTACGCGGAGTCGTTTCAGTGACCGAACGAACCATCCGCCGCCCCTAAGAACCATCGGATCGAAACGCAGGGCACCGCGGATCGATCCAGCTTTTCAAACTTTGATCTGTCGCGCACCGCACGG
Organism: Crateriforma spongiae; assembly: GCF_012290005.1. Lineage (NCBI taxonomy): Bacteria > Pseudomonadati > Planctomycetota > Planctomycetia > Pirellulales > Pirellulaceae > Crateriforma > Crateriforma spongiae. The sequence continues at coordinate 1,072,551 of NZ_JAAXMS010000001.1, read as the reverse complement.
AACACGCGAACGTGACCGAACGCTGACGTTGCACACCGGCAACGAACGGCGAACGATCCCCCTCGGATCCCTCGGTGAACACCATGAACGGACCCACTTTGAAACGACAAACACGAAACATGACGCGATCGTTCCAATCGCGACCGGTTCGCCCCTGCGGTGACAACCGGCGGTCAGGAATCATCCTGTTGGTCGTGCTTAGCATGCTGGCCTTTCTGGGCATTCTGGTGGTGACCTATGTGACCTACACCAGCAGTTCGCGACAGTCGGCCTTCGGGATCGCGTCGCGTGAAATGCGCAAGACCGAACCGTCCGAAGACTTCAAAGATGCCGTCGCCACACTGATCCGTGGAACGTCCGATCCGCTGCATCCGATGTACGGGGAAGACTTACTGTCGGATTTGTACGGAATCACCGATGCGGTCCAGACCGCGGTGCGTGAAATCGATCAAACCGGACCGTTCAATGAATCCAGTGTCGCGGCGGATCGTCCAATGCACGTCGGCGGCGGCTTTGTCCGTATTCCGTTGTCGTTCTTTCAGCACAACGAAAACGGTATTCGCCAAGTCTTGAATCTGACCACGCCGAACCCGAACGATACTTGGGCAATGCCTTTGTTCGGCACCTATCCCGACGACCACGCAAACACACCGAACGAACAAATCAATCCACGCGACAGTGTCTTTGGTGTGGACGACTTCTTTTCCGGTCGCGTGTTGACCCTCGCATCGGGGCCCCTGGCTGGGAATTCGTTTCGCATCATTCGGTCCATCGGTTGGCGTCCCGATGCGGCCAACGATCGTTCGACTCGGTTGAGCGTTTACATCGCATTGGACCCGGACCTGCAGGTCGCATTGTCCGACGGCACTGAATTGACCGTCGGCGATCTGTTCAATTTTCCGAACGCTACGAATCCCGACCCCTACGCAGTTTCCGCGCTATTCTACGCCAGCACCACGCCCGGCTGGATGTCGACGCGACAATACGCCAACGCGGGTGCGGCTGGGGAAACCGGGTTTCGGCTTATCATCAACGGCCAGCCGATGAATGGTGGCGGTGTCGGATTCGACGGCAACAATGTCGATCAGGACACGCCAGTTCCGTATGCTGATTCGACCGCAGCGATTCCTGTTGCCTTCCAACCGCGAGCCGTGGATTCGAACCGTAATTTGTTCAATCCCAGTTTCCCGCGTCAGGGTCCATTGGCGGTCAAGTCCGCTGACATGGAATACTTGAATCAGGCGAACAATCAGTTCCGTATGGTTCAAGGCATCGACGGCGATTATGACGAATCGTATGACGCAGCCGATTTCCAAAACTGGTTCCTGTCACACACTTATGTCGACGGCAACGGACAACGTCGGATCATTCCGTCGTTTCACCGACCGGCGCTGATCAATTACATCGTCAATCAATACGATCTTTCCAGCGCCAGCCGAGCCGAACTGGAAACGATCGTGGAGGCGATTCGTCGGGCCACGTTCCGTCCGCTGTCGTTTGCACAGGGTCAATTCTCCGACGCCAACAACAACGTTTTGCCCAACGCGATCAATCCACAGTTCAACGGCGGTAATACGGATCCCGCGTTTTCAACGCCCTTGTTGGTTGACAGAGATGCTGGCTCGACCGGGTCCATTCCCCAAATGATCGGCTTGGACCAGCTGGTCAACGCCCTGGTCAACGGACCGTGGGATGTCGACAACGATGGTGACGGTGTTCCCGATAGCATTTGGGTGGACTTCGGACTTCCGACGAAGACTGCCCCTGATGGCCGGCTGATCAAACCGTTGGTCGCCCCGCTGATCGAAGACCTTTCGGCACGCTTGAATGTCAATGCCCACGGGACGATTGATTCGCCGGTGGATCTCAGTTCATCGGAGAACGAACCGTGGTTCGATCCAACCCCTCGGACCGGCAACAATGTGAATCGAGAGATTTATCGGGGCATTGGATTCGGGCCGGCGGAAATCGTTTTGCCCTATGGCAATGTGGTTCACGCCGATGCACAGGTGCTTGCCGGTGGAACGCAGTATTCGAACCTATTGACCGGCCGTTATCAGAATCGTCTGGGGATCGCTCCGGCATGGCCTTACGCGTACCCGGGATTGCAGGGCAATGACCTGCTGGACTCGCTGATCAATCGGCCACGTGTCGGTTCACGTTGGCTGGGGGCTGGCACCGGATTGTCGGCCGACCCGTTCGGGCGTGGTGGTTACGGACTTAGCCGCAGCGGCCGCCTGTTCGTCGCCGGTTCCGGAACGATTGTTCGCAACTATGACGCCGGTCCACCGGTCCGAACGCAGATCGACGAAAACATCGACGATCCCTACGAAATGGATCCCCGCGGCGTTCTGTCGGGCGACAACGCCTATCGGACCAAAGACATGGTGGGCTTGGCCGACCAGTCACTGTTCAGCCGCATGGAACAGATTTCGCGTCTGACGGGATTACCCGCATCGGCGGCCCGCAATTTGACGACCGTCAGCACCTCTCTGGACGTTCCGGCGGCACTGCCCCCGGAAGGATCGCGGTCACAGGGTGCACCGCTGGCACTGATGGAAATGCTGCTGCAGCGTTTGAACAGCGACGGCCGGATCAGCAGCGAAACCGATCTGCAGAACGAACAGGCGTACTTGGATGCGATCTTGCCGCGTGAACTGAAACTCGGCCAAAAACTGGACCTGAACCGCCCGTTCGGTAACGGCGTTGACGACGCCTTCGGTCAGCTGGCCGCCGATACGATCGAAAACGGACGTGGCTCGCGTTCCGGCGTGGACGATAACGCCAACGGCAGCACCGATGAAGCCAGCGAAGGCAACGGTGTCATCGATGAACCGCTGGAGGTCTATTACGAAACGCGGGCATACCCGAACGCGGGCAATGCGAACAACACCGCCACCTATCTTTCCAACGTCCGCCCCAGTGGCACCAACGGGATCGACGGTCCAAGCTACAACGTCGCGTTAGAAAACCCGCGAACGTTGTTGGCCCGAAACATCTACGTGTTGATGATGGCGATCACCGGCGACGGATACGATTTCCCGGTTGCCGATCAGGGCAACACCGATCCGGCGGAATACCGTGCACGTCGTTTGGCCCAATGGGCCGTGAACGTCGTCGATTATCGTGATCCCGATTCGATCATGACACCGTTCGTGTACGACCGAAATCCGCTGGACGGAAATTGGAACGTCACGTACGACACCGATGGCGACGGATATGCGAACATCGATTTCGACGGCAACACAGTCACGGGAAACCAACCGGCCAGCCCGATGGTTTGGGGCGTTGAAAGCCCCGACTTGCTGTTCAGCGAATCTTTGGCGCTGCACGACGTCCGAGTCCGCGACACCAAACAGGAAGGCGGCGGATCGGGATCCGACAAATCGGACACCCCTCCCGATCCCGATACCGACCAACTCCGAATCCCTCAAGGCTCGCTGTTCTTGGAATTGTTCAACCCGCGTCAACGTGTTTTGAACAACAACGACCAACAACACGCCCCGGGATTGCCGATGGAGTTGTATCGGTACCAGGGCGGCCAATATCGACTGGAACTGGACAAGACGGTCACCACGCCATCGACCAATGGTGTGGTCGAGGTTCCGGTTTGGCGAATCGCCATCAGCGAACCTCACTACGACGGCGCCAATTCGCCGAACGACCGCGAAATTTCACCGCAGTACATTCGTGACCAGATTCAATCGGGCACACTGAACCTTGCCGACAGCTATTCCTTTGACCCTGGGACGCCACGCAACCCGATCGGCACGCAGTACAACGACGGCAATTCGCAACACACCCAGAACTTCCGTCCTTTCGACGAGCTGAATCAAGACAACCGCCGGTTGAATCTGGAACGGTTCATCTTCTTCACGGATTACGGAAGCGTTGCCGAACTGGAAAACGTCACCCATGTCATGCCGTGGTTGACCGGTGACCCGAACCGTGTGGCCCGAGTGTTCTTCAATCGCAGCGGCAGCAACAACGCCCGCCTGCTGGGTGAACAATACCTGACGCTTGCACCACGACCGGTCACTTACTTGGGAAGCCAAGTGTCCAGTGGTGATGTCGCGCCCGCGGGGAACAGCCCCCAGCGATTCGAGATCAGCAATGCCAACCCGGTGATCGGACTGGCCCATTACAACTTTGACACGACTCCGCTGAACACGCCCAACACGACCAGTCTGTCTCAGCCCGGTTTATCGCTGATCATGGGGGCGTTCGCCGAACCGCTTGGCTGGCAAGCCACGGCGCGTCCGGTGCACGGCATTGGTCTGAACATCAGCGAACCGCTGCCGACACCGACGGGTTACTATCCCGAACCGACGGCGCAATACGATTCCAGCAACAGCACCGAATACCCATTGATCGATTCGTACATCGACTGGGATGACCCGATCAATGACCCGCCGCGTGACCAGCCGCTGGATCTGCTGCTGTCCAATGCCCCGGTGGGTGACCTGACTTTGGATTTGGCGACCAGCGCCAACCCGGCTGAACCGATGCTGGGCACGGTGAAAAACTATCGAACGGCATTTCTGCAGCGTTTGGCCGATCCGACACGTGCGTTTGATCGCGTGACGAATCCGTACATCACCATCGATCAAATGACCTTGGATTTGACCGTCTTCAGTGGCGAAGAAAGCGAATCCAATGTGGGTCCGCCGGCCGTGAATGGTAACGACGTGGACACGCGCTACCTTGCAGGCAGCCGCCAACGCACCGGTGTTCCATCCAACGGAACGGGTTCCCATGTTTTGTTTAGCTACACGGTGAACGATCCGGCCACGCTGCCCATCGATACCACCGCATCGACGTATTTCGCTTTCGCCGATTCCGACGGCGATACTAATCCAGAAGGCCTGGACCACACGTTCAACTTCTTGAACCTGGCGTTCGGCGACGTTCGCAATCCGGCGAACAGCAACGGTGTGGTGGCGGACGATGTGACCGTGGTTGAAACTGGTGCGAACAGCAATCGCGGGCTGCCGTTGACTCCGTTTGCGGTGCACGAATGGTTGAACCGCGACTTTGCGTCACCGATGGAAGTCATGATGGTGCCGGCGTGTTCGCAAGGCAGGTTGTTCGAGGAATTCACTCTGAATGACGCATCGGCAACCAACAGCCCGTACGATCCCAATGCATCATCGGATCCGCCGACGACCTTCCGTGCTCCGTTCGGGCATTTGCTGAACTTCTTCCAATCGGACGAAACCGAAGACGATGCTTCGCAGGCCCTTCGCATCTTTGATTTCGTGGCCACGCCGCCGCGTTACCGCGGTGAAATCGAATTCATCAATCCGGAACGCGTTCCCTACGTGCCCAATCCCAATTCGACGTTCTTGCATGCCCGGAAAAAACTGAGCGACTATCTGTTGCCACCGCACAACAAGATCTGGGACGGCCGCCGTCAGGGCCGTTTGAACCTCAACACGATTGGCGAATATCCGGTGTGGATGGGGTTGATGTTCAACCACCTGTCGTCAAGCGAACGGACACAAACGGCGCAAGGATCGACTCGCTATCAAGAGTTTTTGGAATCGCGACGCGGATACACGCCCGCCGGCGGAAATGCTTCACGAATCGTCGACACGACGACGTTACCGCCACAGATTCAATCGCAACCCTACAACTTCGATCCCAATTCGCTGACGGAAGATTCGCCGACACAGTTCGCCGGCATCTTCCGCACCAGCCTGGATGCCGATTTGGCGCCGACCCTATCGGGCGGCAACGCGAACGCACTTCGCAACCGAACACCGGCCGAAGGCACCATCGCGCGAGCCGGGGAAACGTCGGACTTTGACCCGCTGTTCACCCCCGACGGCGCCGGACCGGCCCACGCCGACCGCAGCCGCAGTTCGTTCATGGACCTGCATTCGCTGGTGCGGATTCCGAACTTGGTCAGCACCCAATCCCAGACCTTCATGGTGCGGATGACGATCGGCTATTTCGAAGTTGATAGTGCGACGTCGCAATTGGGCCAAGAATACAACGCCGACATCGGTCGCCAACGGCGTTACCGGGCGACCTATGTCATTGATCGATCGATCCCCGTCGGATTTGCCGGCCCGGGGACCGACATCAATGCTGCCAACACCGTGATCTATTCGCAGGTGGAGAAATGAGAGTGAACCGAAAATCGATCGCGGTCGGCTTTACGCTGGTCGAAATGATGGTCGCGATGGCGATCACGCTGTTGCTGATGGCCGCACTCGCCTCGTCGTTCGGTAAAGTCGGGCAACAGGTACGCGTCAGCCGTGCGCAAGTGGACCTTAGCAGCCGTGTCCGTGACGTGACCCGCCGCATGCGTGATGAACTGTCACGATGCACCGCCAACCCAGCGGCAACGGGCAGCGACAAGGGCGAAGGCTACCTGGTCTATTTTGACGGCCCGATCAGCAACATCACCGCAACGCTGATGGGCCGGGCCCCGGCCGAGGACAACGAGTACACGTTGCAGGATTCGCGTTTCGGTGATTACGACGATTACCTGGCATTCACCGCCAAGGCTCCCGATGGATCTCCATTCACCGGCAAAGTGCCGCGTTTTGTCCTGGACGCCAAGACGGCCGAAGCCAACGGCGTCGCCTACAACGCGGCGAATTTTCCCGGCGGCGTCGCCGGTGCGCTGGATCCCGTGGTGATCACGTCGCAGTATGCGGAAATCATCTACTACGTCAGCCCGCAATATCAGACGTCACTGGACACCGCGAACAACGGTCAATCCATCCACGTCTACGATACCGCCGCACAACCGACGATCGTCGATCTGGACGGCAACGGCATCCCGGATCAAATGAAGCTGCACCGCCGCGTGTTGTTGATCCGCCCCGATTTGAATTTGAACGGTGTCACAACGCTGGGGCCTGCATTGCCGCAATTCACCAGTGGCAACTACACCTATCTGCAACCAGATACATGGCCTTCGGATGCCAGTACCGGTTTGCCGGCGATCAAGACGCCGGGCGGCAACGGGCTGAACCAATCACAGGCGGCGCTGGCTTGGCTGATCGGGATGGGGCCGATTCACCAACAGTGCGACCTTTCGATGGGCCGACGATTGCTGCCCAATGGTGCACCAAGTAATTTCGTTTTCGCGAACTCGTTGGACGAATTGCAACAGCCCCACAACCGGTTTGCGCACGTTCGTGTTCCACAGACGATTTTGGGCATCAGTCCGCCCAACGGAACCAATGGTTACACGTCGATGCCGCTGTTAGCTCTGGGCGGTGTCGCGCCGATCTTGCAAGCGGGAACGCAGATGACACCTCCGGTGGCACCGCCGTTTGGCGGAAGCCCGCTGCGACAGGTGCGTTCACGATTCGTCACGCCGACTTACATGAATGGTTTTCTTCGGCCGGAATTCATTTTGGGACAAGATCTATCTCACACCGACATGTTCGGCGATGGCTGGGGAATTGAACGCGTTGGCGAAGACGTCCTACTGACCAACCTTCTGGCGTTTGACGTCAAGGCTTTCGATCCGGGTGCACAGACCTATGTGTCCCCCGGAATTGACGGCCAATACCAGGCGTTGGGCTCGGATGACCGGGTGGTCACGCCCAATGACCCAGCGTACTACGACACACTGATCCAGTCAGTCACCACACCGGCAACCGGTCGGCAACAGCCGGTCAACGGCGTGCAGGGTGCCTTTGTCGACTTGGCCTACACCGTCCAGGCTGGCGGTGCGATTCGAGGGAACAGAAACCTTCGATACCACGCCTTTTCGAACCAACGCCGTCCGGCGATGAATATCGCGTTGCTGCCGAACACTCGGTTTTCGGGATACAACCAATTTGCCCGGCACGCCCCGCAATACGGCGATCCGTTCCTTTATTCCGGTCGCATGATTACCAATCGCGGCAGCATCGTCTTGTTCCAACCCGCTTTTGACACCTTCACCGACGACTACGAAAGTGATGGATATCTGCAGTGGCCACGACAGGATCCAAATTCGCGATTGCACGAAGGAACGCTATGGTGGCTGAACAACGGCGACGGCACGCCCCCAGCGACTCTGCCAGGCAATGCCGCCTCGGTGGATCCATCGACCAACGGATTGGATGACGTCACAAGTTCCGCTGGGGGAAACTCCTTCGGCAGCAAAGCCATCGGGGAAAAAGAGACGGCACCACCGTTTGCCAGAGGTTTGCCTGCCATCAGTATCGAGATCCGAGTGGAGAACACTCAGGTTCGCGAGGTCGAACAATCGTCCGTCGCGAAGTACTTCGGAGACTGAGCCCGAGCGATGGATCGCAAACATGACCCGGCGGCGTCCCTATCGACGACGCCAATGCCGTTCATCGCCGCAGCAATGACGTTGGCCGTCCTGTTCGGTGTTCTGCGCATCGGACAGTGCCTGCAATTCGGTGACGAGTATCATTCCATCGATTCGCCCGGTTCCGGCACAACATCATTGACCAGCGTTCACTTTGATCCCGACGCCGATGCGTTGCTATGGATCGGCTCCGATTCGGCCGCAGGTCAACGTGGCTACGACGATGACCAGAACAGCGTCATCGACGACTCATCGGAACTGGGCGCGATCCACAGCGATGATCGGATCATCACCAAGGATCATCCGGCTTTTTCATCCGCATCAGATGACGGAATCAGCCGCGTGATGTTTGCCGGAGCCTTGGTATCCGCTGATTCGGACGATGGCACCCCAGTCATCCATTTTCGCGACGGCTATGGCAACGATCGGGTCTGGTTCGCAAACCCGATCAGCGATTCGCAGTGACCATGCGACAACAGCCGGTAAAGACAGCGGAGCGTCTAGGTTGACGTCGTCCTTCATCGTCCAGCGGGCGAATTCACCAAGAGCCATCCAATTCCTTGACGGCGTTGCCAGATGGTGACTCCCCTAGCCGTTCTTGCGACGTCGATAACGGCGTGCGGCGAGGGCGGAGACAGCACCCAGGGCGAGCAGGCTACTAGGTTCTGGAACCGCGGTGATCGAGATGTTGTCAATGGCAACGATATCACCCAGTGGGTCCGCATTAGCATCGTCGACGGCAGTCTGGCCCTGCCATCGCAGGAAAAATTGCTCGCCATCGGCGATCGGCGTCCCAAAGTTGATGACGGTGCTGAGCACCGTTTCATCCCAGTCTGGAACGGTGGCGGCGTCCGAATCCGTGATGTGAGTCAGTGCGGTGTTTGCTGTGAATGCCGGGTCATCGTCCAAGTTGGCAAACGAAAAATCCAGCTGTGTGGACATGTTCTTGTCATTGAAATCAAACACCGAGAACGTCACGGCGAATGATGACAAACTGGATCCAGTGTTGTTCGCGAGACGCAGCGTGAAATCGCCCTCATCGAAAACGCTATCGTCTTCCGGACGAAACCCGAGCGCGGCGTCATTGGTGTTGGATTTTCCGGTTGCGAAGCTGTAAACACCAGACTGTGCGGTCGAACCGCTGGAGCTGCCCTGTGCAAATTCGTTGGGTGCGGGCGAAATCATATCTTCGTCAAAGTTGACACCGAATTCGGAAAGCCCAGGATCCAAAAATGTAAGAACACTCCAGTCACTTGTGTTCATCGTGCCGTCGCCTAGCGGTTGCCCTTGAGTGTCCGTCGCACTCTGTCCGAAACCGGCACCGGTGAACCCTTGGAAATCAATGGTCACCTGTTCGCCGACCGCATTGAAAGTGACATCGGCCGACGCAGTTCCGAACAAGCAACCAGCGGCCAAGACCGCAGTGAACAAACGCTTCATGGTGATCGAATCAGCGGAAAAGAGTATGGGGCAACCGTGGTCGGTCGCATTCATTGCAGAGGTTAGGGACCCTCTGATGGTACTCCAACGAGTGAAGCTGGGCAAACTTCGGGGGCCACCTGGAGTGCCAAAAAAACGTGTGAATTTGATGAAGACGGACAGTCGCCAGAAAACGGGACGTCGCGGATCACCGGCATCCGGCGGTCTGCCAAGCTGATCCGCTATTTTGGTGGGGAACGCTGCGTTTTGGGGTGACGACTCAGCGATTGTTGCCTGACTTTTCTACCTGGTCCGCAGCCGCCGGTCGCCGACTTGGTCTCCCTTATCTACCAACCCGGGTGATGCTCACCATGCGGTCTTCCATCCTGACTTCGGCACTGACCCATTGCGTCCTGGTTTTCATAACATCGGTGCCGCTGGTGAATGCGGAAGCGTCCGAGCCGACAACGGCCGACTTGCCACCCGTGCTGTTGCAAATGATTCGCGATGATGCCGTGCACAAGGACCTGGAGTTAACCAGCGACCAGAAACGCAGCCTATTTGGTGTGGTCAAAGGCATCGACGCACAGTGGTTCCCGCAGCTGAACCTGATGACCACCGGAAACACCAAGCCGGAGCCGTATCAGAAGACGGTCGCGGATTTGACGGCAAAGCTTCAACGCGAATTGAAGTCGATTTTGAATTCGTCTCAGTTTGATCGCCTGATGCAGTTGCGGCGACAGGCACTGGGAACGCGGATGGTCTTGTTGGACGATGTCCGCGAGGGTCTGGAACTGACATCGTCGCAGATCCAGCGTTTCGCCGATGCTTTTGCCAAAACCGAATCGGAGAGCCGGCGGATCGCTGCCAAGTTAAAGAAGCAAGAATTGGAGGCCGGCGAAGCGGCCCGACAAGTCGCCAAGTTACAGCAGACCGAACGCGAAACGGTGGTCGGCGCTCTGACCGACACCCAGCGTGGGCGGCTGGGTTCGTTGACCGGCCCTGCATTCGATTTCTCACAAGTCCGTCGCAAACTTCCCTTTGCACCCGAGATTCAAGATGCCGGCGTGACATGGATCCAGGGCGAACCGGTCCGACTGGCCGACCTGCGAGGCAAAGTGGTGGTTGTTCACTTTTACGCTTTTCAGTGCATCAACTGCATTCGCAATCTGCCGCACTACACCGCCTGGTATTCCGATTATGCGGACGATGATCTGGTGGTGTTGGGTATCCAGCGTCCTGAAACCTCCGCCGAACGAGATGGCGACAAAGTAGCGTCGGCGGCAAAACGCGAAGGCATCCGATACCCGATTCTTTTGGATTTGGAATCTTCCAATTGGAACGCTTGGGGAAATCGGATCTGGCCATCAGTCTATTTGATTGACAAAGACGGCTTTCTGCGACGGTCTTGGTATGGCGAAATGAACTGGCAGGGCAACGAGGGGGAAAAGGACATGCGGTCAACGCTGGAGATGCTGTTGGCCGAAGACGGCTGATGTTTGCCGACGATGACGGAACGGATCGCGTGATCGGTGCGATCGTCACAGACCGAAATTCTTCGCAATGGGTGCTTTTTCTTCGTCTTGGTGGTCGATGTTAGTTTCCAGACCCGATCGCCTCCCTGAGGTCGGGTCGTTCACACGTGTCGCACGGCACCCCGAACCGGTCACCGACCCACACTCCCAACGGAACCGATTCACCGCCGCCGTGTCGGTCGTATGACGTCGCTTTTGACGCGTCATCCGGCCCACGCGGCGTCGCGTCCATCAACGTGAACGACCTGGCCGCCTTACGTGGTACCCGATTCATGTTGCAAACCGATTCCTGGACTGACGATTCGCGTGGAGACAATAGCTCAACCGACGAAACGATGGCGGTGACCGGCACTCCGGCCGTCCGTCGCGAACGACGGAAGACTCGACGCGATTCGGCCGCCCAATCGCCTCTGGAAACGTATCTTCGCGAGATCAATGAAACCGCGTTGCTGTCGGCTCAAGACGAACTGGACTTGGCCGAGCAAATCGCTCAGGGCGACGTCATGGCGCGTGACCGAATGGTGCGTGCCAACCTGCGTTTGGTCGTCAACATCGCTCGCGGCTACACGGGCAAGGGCCTGGGGCTGCAAGACTTGATCGAAGAAGGCAACCTGGGTCTGCTGCGGGCGGTCGAAGGATTCGATCCCAGTGTCGGAACAAGATTCAGCACCTATGCCAGCTACTGGATCAAACAGTCGATCAAGAGAGCATTGATCAACAGTGCGAAAACGATTCGCATCCCGGCATACATGGTTGAATTGCTGAGCAAGTGGCGAAGGGCGACGGCAAGGCTGAGCGAAGAACTGGGCCGTACGCCGACCAACGAAGAAGTGGCCCGCGTGCTGGGGTTACCCAAGAAGAAGCTGCCGATCATTCGCAAGGCGATCAAGATCAACAACAGCACGCCTCAAAGCGATCAAACCGATTCCGGTTGGTCGCTGGGCGAAATGGTCATGGACGAGCGTTTGAAGGCTCCCGACGAGGAGATGCTGGACCACGACATCCTGCGTCACGCCATGGAATTGCTGGACGATCTGGAAGAACGCGAAGCGATGGTCTTGAAACTGCGGTTCGGCTTGGTCGGCGATGAGCCGAAAACGCTGAAGGAGATTGGCGAGACGTTGGGATTGACTCGCGAGCGGGTACGCCAAATCGAAACTGATGCACTTCGCCGTTTGGCCGATGGACTGACCGATCCTCGGGAACGCTATCTGTAGGCCAAGGCAGGCCGATCATCGCCGGCAATCAAACGAAGGCGATCGTCCATTGCCGGAGACGACAACAACGGAAGATAACAACGACGAAGGCCGGCCGGTGAAGCAGGATTGCTTTGCCGGCCGGCCTTTTCGCATGGGAAATACCCCCTGCCCGATTCGAACGAGCGTTTCCGGGCCGAATAAACCCAGCGTCCTGGGCCGCTAGACGAAGGGGGCGTGTACGCGGCACCAACACTTAACCCACCAATGGCGGTGACGAGGTGCCCGACGAAGGACGCATCACGACGTTTGATCGATCCGCTGAACCACCTTGTCGATCAAGCCATACTCGGACGCTTCGGCCGCCGACATGAAACGGTCCCGATCGGTGTCTTCCTCGATCTTTTCCAGCGAGTGGCCGGTGTGTTCGATCATGATTTCGTTCATGCGTTGCTTGATCCGACGCAATTCTTCGACGTGAATCTCGACTTCGCGTGCGGTCCCCTGCATTCCGGCCAACGGTTGGTGGATCATGATCCGGGCATTGGGTAACGCATGTCGCTTTCCCTTGGCACCGGCGGTCAGCAAAACGGCCCCCATCGAAGCGGCTTGGCCGATGCAATAGGTGGCGACGTCACAGCTGACAAACTGCATCGTGTCGTAGATGGCCATGCCCGCGGTGATGCTGCCGCCGGGACTGTTGATGTAAAGATGGATGTCTTCCTTGGGGTTGTCCGACTGCAGGAACAGCATCTGAGCCACCAGGGCATTGCTGATCTGGTCGTCGACTTGTTGTCCCAGGAAGATGATCCGGTCTTTCAACAACCGGCTGTAGATATCGTAGGTGCGTTCTTCGCGACCGTTGCTTTCAATAACGTAAGGAATGATCGGCATCGTGATTCGTTCTTATTTGATTGGATGGCTGGTTAATGCAATGAAACGACAAGTTCGGTTGACTGCGATTCCGTTCGAACCGCAAAACACCGCAGTGGCGAATCACTCGTCGTCGCTGTCTTCATCGTTGTCGTTGGGCGGACGCGTCAGAATGTCGTCAACCAGCCCATAGTTTTTGGCTTCTTCCGCATTCAAGAAGAAATCACGATCGGTATCCTTGGCGATCTGTTCGACCGATTGGCCCGTGTGCTTCGACAGGATGCCGTTAAGCACGTCGCGATAGCGGAACATCTCGGCCGCCTGAATCTCGATATCGCTGACCTGACCGCCGACACCGCCCATCGGTTGGTGCAGCATCACGCGGCTGTTGGGCAAACAGAAACGCTTGCCTTTGGTGCCAGCACAAAGCACGACCGATGCACCGCTGCAGGCTTCGCCGACACAGTAGGTTGCCACCGGGCACGACAGCATTTGCATTGTGTCGTAGATCGCCAGAGTGGCGGTGACACTGCCGCCGGGACTGTTGATGTAAAAGTGGATGTCTTTGCGGCGATTTTCGCTTTGCAAATACAACAGTTTCATCACCAGTTCGTTGGCGTTGCCGGTATGAATCTCACCCTGCAAAAACAGGATGCGGTTTTCCAGCAGCAAATCGCCCAACGTCATTTGACGCTGGCGCTGGTAGTTCTGATAGGAATATCCGCCGGCCATTTGCGGCGGCAAAATGTCAGAAGCCGATGAAAATTCCATTCAACTCACTCTGTCGGTGATGGGGGTCGCGGGATAAGGACGACGTTGGTCGCCAGGTTGGTTTGTTTGGACCGTTCGCGGCAGGCATCGGGACCATTGCGTTAGTTTCGACATTGTCATCGATACGGCAAGTGGTTGGCCACCCGTCCATTGATAGGCTGCTAGGGGTGTGTCTGTCGTGAAACACGCGCGGATCAGGATGTGGATTGACGATACCGCTTGACCGCGCGTCGCGATAAACGTGGCAGCGATCGCCGAATCGCCTGATACGTTGCCGATGCACCTTTCTTGGGCCGAACGACGTACTGCCAACCGTCGTGAAACTCGCTGGGCTGAGTTCGAAAAGATTCTCGTATCCAACGCTTCCATCGATTGCGAACCACCGCATTGCCCACCTTTTTCGGAATGGTGACGCCCAACTGGGCTTTCGCATCCGCCAGGGATTGACGCTGCCGGGGCCGAATCGGGCTTGCAAACATCACCAACACGTCGTCGGCAACGCAAACTCCCGTCCGCATCAATCGAGTGAACTCTTGCGGGCGACGGACGCGACGCGACTTGGGGAACGTCAGGGCGTCCTGGGGAAGTCCTGGTTCGGCTGGTGTTGGCTTCAAAGGACAGGTTCCAGCAAATCGATACCACAAAAGGGGCTCGTACACGCCGCGGTTCGGTTGCGGCGCGGTTGGGTAGCAGCAAGGTTCGGTAGCGGCACGCGAAGCGACCGCCACCGTCAAAACTGCAAATCGTCGCGGTCCGGCGGCGGATTTCGTTCGGCAAAGGATTCAATCAACTGCTTGGATTCGTCGTCGATTTGGTCCGGTAGCTGAATCTGAAGTTCGACCAACAGGTCGCCCGGGTTCGCACCAGCTTTGGCAACCCCGCGTCCTTTGATCCGCAGCCGTTTTCCGCTGCTAGTTCCCGGCGGGATTGACAGTGTGACCGTACCTTGCGGCGTGGGCACGTCGACTTTGCCGCCCAAGACCGCTTCGCCAATCGAGACGGGCAATCGCAGTTCCAGGTTCTGGCCGTTCCGCTTGAAATGTGGGTGCGGCGACACCTTGATCAGCAAAATCAAATCGCCGGGATCACCTCCACTGGTCGAAGCGTGGCCTTGCTGTCTCAGGCGAATCTTTGACCCCGTTTCGACGCCGGCGGGAATGGTGACCGACAACTTTTCTTGCTTGCCACCGCGGTGCAGATAGAACTCCGTCTTTCCGCCCGTGACGGCCATCGAAAAAGGTATTTCCAGCTCGTGCCGCAGATTGGATCCGCGTCGCGGCGGTGCAGCAGCGGTCCGGCCACGCCCCGGACGACCTCGCGCCGGGCCTGCACCACCACCCATCAGTTGCTCGAAGAAATCCGTGAAGCCGCCTTCGAACGGATTGCCTCCCGCCTTTGCCGCGCCGGCGCCGCCGAAAATCTGTTCCAAATCCAGCCCGTCAAACGAAGCTCCGCCGGCCCCCGGTTGCCAACCGCCGGTGCGGATTTTTTCAAAGTCGGCGCCGTACCGATCGTAAGCGGCGCGTTTTTCTTCGTCGCTGAGAACCTCGTAAGCTTCCTGGACGCGTTTAAACTTCTCCCGTGCCGCGTCACTGTCTTTGTTGACGTCGGGATGATATTTCCGCGCGAGCTTGCGGTACGCTTTTTGAATTTCGTCCTTGTCGGCGGTTCGACCGACGCCAAGGGTTTCGTACAGATCTTCGGCCACTTCAATCCTGGGGTTTCCGAATCGACTTTCGTCGTGTCAGATTGACACAACAACACGGATTCCACCAGCGGTAGCAAATCGCGATCCGAAACGAGTGAAATGGACATGATCGCCCAGGACCTGCTGGCATACGAATCAAAATCTTTGAGGGTCGACGGCCTGTCCGGATCAACCTGGACAATGCGGTATCTGGACGAAGGCCCGACGTCGCATACACCGTCCGATCAGTCGGATTCGATTCCGTCCGATTCCGGTCCCATCCTGTGCGTCCACGGGAATCCGACCTGGAGTTTCTATTTTCGTCGCGTCGTCCAGCGGTTCAGCTCTGCCCGTCGCGTTGTGGCGGTGGATCACCTGGGCTGTGGACGCAGTGACAAACCGGCAAAGTCTGAATTTGACTATTGCCTGGCATCACACCGCGACAATTTGGTCCGGTTGATCGACCAGCTGGACTTGAGCCAGACAACGTTGCTGGCCCACGATTGGGGCGGTGCGATCGGCTTGGCTGCGTTGTGTGAACGTCGCGACCGATTCAAGAGGATTGTGTTGCTGAATACGGGCGCTTTCCCGCCGCCCTATTTGCCCCTGCGGATCGCCGCCTGTCGCTGGCCGTTGGTCGGGCCGCTGGGCGTGCGTGGGTTCAACGCGTTCGCTCGAGCCGCGCAGACGATGACGGTTTCGCGGCAACCGCTGCCGCCGGACGTCCGCCGCGGCATGATCGCCCCCTATGACAGCTGGGCGAATCGTGTCGCGATCGACGCCTTTGTCCAAGACATTCCGATGCATCGGTCGCACCGGACGTTTCCGGTGTTACAAAAGCTTGAATCGGAGCTGCCGTCGCTTTCCGGTCTTCCAATCTTGTTGATCTGGGGCATGCAGGATTGGTGTTTTCGACCCGAATGCCTGGAGCGTTTCCAAGGGCACTGGCCCAACGCCACTGTGGTGCCGATCGAGGATGCGGGGCACTATGTGCTGGAAGACGCACCGAACGAAACTCTGAATGCGATCGACGAATTTCTGCAATCGACGTGAATGACAACAGCCCTCTGAATGCTTTCGCGCCGATGATTCACACGGTGGGCGATGCCGTCCGCTGGGCCTGCGTTCTTGAGGCGACCGCTCCGAAACCAGGCAACGTGCATCCGGGCCGCGTATTTGATGACCTTTCGTTCGCACACTTTGCCCAGGCAGCAGAAATCGCCGCGGTCCAGCTGACTCGCACTGATCTGGGTTGGGGCCAACGAATCGAATCCACTGTGGTGCAGACACGGCGGGTAACCGGCACGAATGTGAATCTGGGAATTGCTTTGTTGATCGCCCCGTTGGCGGAAGCGGTCATGCGAACCAATTTTCTGGCATCGGTGGGCAACCAATCGCCATGGTCGCGTTTTCAGTCGGTCACGAATGTGCTGTCGTCGATCAGCGTCCGACAGAGCAGGGCGGTCTTTCGTGCAATCGCCCATGCAATGGCCGGCGGGATGAACCCGAGTGACGAATCAGACGACTTGGAAATGGACGTCCACGACGACCGAGCAAATCATGATGATCTGATGGCCGCGATGCGTCTGGCTTCGAAACGTGATGGGATCGCCCGGGAGTACGTCAACGGATTCGATGGACTGCTTCACCAAATGACACCGCTATTGAAGCATTGCATCGATGAAACGGGTGACACGATCCAAGGAATCTGCTTGGCGCAACATCGATGGCTGCAAGAAAACACCGACTCGCTGATCGGCCGCAAATGCGGGACGGAAATCGCGTTGAATGTCCGGCAGTGGTTCCGCGAAACCGACTGTGAATCCCCGTCTTCGATCCGGACATTGGACGAACGTCTAAGATCAGATGGGAACCGTTTGAATCCGGGTACCACCGCCGACCTTCTGGCGGCAGCACTGTTTGTCCTTCTGTGTCCCACTCCATTGCAATCCGAAAGATCAGCGTGACACACTCCACCGAACAACCTGTGTTCCGAGTCGACGTCAGCAAAGAACAATTTGTTTTTTCGGCGGCGCATTTCATCACCTTCGCCGGCGACATTTGCGAAAGGATCCACGGCCACAATTACGGCGTCCGCGTGTCGGTCGAAGGTCCTTTGGACGAAAACCGCTACGTCGTCGACTTTATCGCGTTGCGTGATGCCGTTCTTGCGGAAACGGGAAGCCTGGACCATCACGTCTTGTTACCCGACCGGCACGCCCAGATTCGAGTGACGAAGGATGAAAAGGAAACCACGGCGACATTTCGAGACCGCCGCTGGGTTTTTCCAAATGAGGACTGTGTCCATTTACCTGTGACCAACACCACGGCCGAAGAGTTGGCTGAGTACATCGGTCGGCGGGTGATCGATCAAACGTTCGACAAATTTGGCGACCACTTGTCGTGGATCGAAGTCGCCGTGGATGAGAACCAGGGCCAGTGGGGCGTCTGTCGTCTGCCTTGGAAACGACCGTCTGCCTCCCAGTAGACGGTTTCAGCTCAGATTCAGTGACAACCGTCACTGTTTGCCTTGCCGGTATGGTTCAAGTCACCACTACAGGCTCTAGCTCCGTCGAATCCGGCAAATGCGTCGCGTTATCGCCGGATCGATCCCCAAAACGTCGATAAGCCGAAAGACGCCAGGATGGCGAAGCAGCTTCAATCGAAACAGCGTCAATCGGGCCAGACCGGGCTGACGCGAACGCGAAGGGATTCCTCACGGTGCAGACGGTCAATACCGATAACGACGGGCTTCGCAAAGCGGCCATCTTGTTGATGAGCTTGCCGACCAAGACTGCTGCTCGGATCATGCAGCAGTTGCCGCCGCGATTGATCGAACAGATCAGCATTCGCATCGCGCAAACCGAATCCGTCGGTGGCGATGACCAAGAAATCGTGATCGCGGAATTTCTGACCAGCAAAGCCAGTTCGATTTACGCCAGCCCGGGCGGCTTGGAGCGAGCAAAGGAACTGATCAAGGAGGCATTGGGACGCGACGCATCGGAACTGATCGGCAATTTGCAGCAAACGATCGAATCGATGCCTTTTGCGTTCGTCAAAAAGGTGGATTCGCAGACGCTGATGCAATTCATCGGCGAAGAACATCCGCAAACCATCGCGTTGCTGTTAAGTCACGTGCCCGCGTCATACGCCGCGGAAGTCTTGGGTGGCCTGGATTCCGAGAAGCAACTGGATGTGATTCGCCGGGTGGCTTCCATCGGCCGCACCAGTCCCGATGCCATCGAGGAGCTGGAATACGGCCTCGAACAACGCCTATCCAGCATGGTGAATCAAAGCCACACGTCCGCTGGGGGCGTGGAAAGCGTCGCCGAAATCCTGAACGTTTGCGAACGCTCCGTCGAACGGATGATCATGGAATCCCTGGGTCGCGACGAACCAGAACTCTCCGATGACATTCGCCGGCTGATGTTCGTTTTCGAAGACATCGCCAAGTTGGGCGATCGCGATATTCAGGCCTTGCTGAAAAACGTCGAAACCGCTCAGTGGGCGATGGCTTTGAAGGGGGCCAGCGAAACGCTTCAGGAAAAAGTCATGAAGAACATGAGTTCACGTGCCGCCGAAAACCTGAAAGACGAGATGGGATTCCTGGGAAGCGTCCGCGTCAGCGAAGTGGAATCCGTCCAGCAGAAAATCGTCGACATCGTACGGCACCTCGAAGATACCGGCGAAATCTCTCGTCCCAGTGGCGAAAACGAAGAGGAATACGTCAACTGACCGACGGTTCATGGCACCGTCCATCTTTCACCAAAACCTCGGTCCGTTACCTCTCCACGAGCAAGTGCTAGGAAGACGAAACCGCGTGAGATGCCGAATCCACTTGTGGCTGTTCAGCAGTTTCGCCGGCTTTGGAAGCCACGGTCTCGGAAGTCTCGGTTTCCGGACGGCTGACCGGAGCGACCATTGTACCTTTGCCCTTCAGCTGGCGGCGTTCCAAGTCCAACATAATCTTGGTGATCGGACCTTTGCTTTCGTCCAATTTAGTTAGGAAATCTTCCAGGTTTTGGTAAATCGCGGTGCTCTTGCCCAACGCGACCAGCTCCAATTTGCCAACTGAAATGTCGACCATTTCGTCGCCGTTCTGACGTTCTGCGAACAACGGCACTTCCATCACCATCTGCTGGGCACGCTCGGGAAGACGCACACTTTGCCAAGTTGCGTGATAACTCTCGTGAAGCCAAGGCATGGAAATATTGACCTTCATCTTGGCCAGATCGTGCTTCTTCGCGAACTCGACCAACGGTTCCCAGACCAGTTCCCAAGGCGCATCCCCCTGGAGTTGCAATCGACGATGCTGCTTGGACTGCTCACAACGTTCGGGATGCATGAAAAACGATTCGATGAAGTGTGCCGCGCGATTAAAGATCAACCGGGCTTCGCTGTGTCCAAATGAACGTGTTTGGATCAGTACCGCGATCACCAAAATGACGCCAAGCATCGCCCACCACGGTTCGCTGTAAACCTCGCCCAATACCGCGACCACGGTCGTGACCAGACAGGCCAGACCAACCACGATCAAAAGCCCGTGTGGCCCATATTTCAATTGCAGCAGGTGGTGCATATGACCACGATCGGTCGCGTAGATGCTGCGGCCCGTCAACCGACGCCGCACAATGGCGGCTGAGGAATCAAACAGCGGGATCGCAAGAATCGCCAACGGTGCCGAAGCCAGAACGGTGGATTCCTTCAAGCTGGACCAGATCGCCAAGGTTCCCACGAACAGGCCGATCATCATGCTGCCGGCATCGCCAAGGTAAATACTGGCGGGGGGTTTGTTGTAAACCAGGAAGCCGAGCAAGGCGCCCGCGAGTGCAAAACCGACCACACCGGAGAGCGACGAAGCCCCGACGAACCCTAAAATACCTAGACCAACGGCGATAATCATTCCGACCGTACTGGCCATCCCGTCCGCACCGTCAATCAGATTCAGTGCGTTGACCGCCAACAGCAACCAAAGCATGGTGACGGGAATGCTGAAGGCTCCCAGCTTGATTTCGTACCCAAACAATCCGATCTGGTGGATCTGAGTTCCCGCCCCGATCATCAACCCGATGATCACGATCTGCAGCAGCAGCTTCTGCCGTCCTCGGAGCGACCAAGCATCGTCGATCAGCCCGACAGCCATGATGGCCAGTGCCGCCCCGAAAAGTACGTACCAACGCATCTGGATCGTCCCCAGCGAGTGGTAGCCCAGGGTTCGGTCCAGAATTAGAGACAACGCAAAAGTGATCGCCACCGCCAGATAGACAGCGACACCGCCGGCCAAAGCGACCGGCTTTTCGTGCACTTTTCGCTCGGCATCGGGACGGTCCACCAACCCAACCGTCCGCGCAAATGCCCGGACAATTCGAACCAATAACAGCGAACAAGCGAGGGAAAGGATGAACGAAATCGCAATCATCCACTGCATAGTGTGTTCCGCCGTGATGAAATCAGAGTGGGAGTAGCATGTTGAGCAGGCGTCTGATCGTCGGTGTCCGAAAGCTTTGCCCAATTCCATCAGCCATTCGAAACCGGCGATCGACCATCAGTATAAAAGTCCCCTCCACCAAACGAACCCGTGCATCGATCAAATTCCTTTAGATTTCACGCGGGAAACGCTAGTTTTTGACTGACTTGTGCAATCCGCCCAATCGATACGGCTCATTGCGTCGCCAACGCGACACACTGGCGAAACCTGAAGAAAAGTGGAATTTCGTACACAGCCCCAGCACACAAAAGACTGCTATCGGCCCCCACCACCGGCCTGTCTTGAGGCGTCGGATCCCGACATTCCCGATGTCTGTCGCGACAGTGCAGAGCATTCTCAACGGTCCAGCCCGCGTTTCCGTCACTTTTGGCTAATCCGCAACGACGGTAACGACGATTTGTATCCCAGGAGGGGGTCCTGTCGTTCCGTCAGGTCCCTTGCGTAAAGACACATCGAATGCCGCCAGCAGCCAAGGGGGGCCCAATGGCGATTCGCAAAATGACGGTAACGACCGCGTCAGCGGAATCTGTTACCCATAGCGACACTTCATCAACAAGCAGCTCCCGGTCCGACAAGCCGGATTCGTCGCGTCGTCGACGTTTCCGACTGCTTGCCAGCGGTTGTCTGGGTCTGGCTTTGGTCGCATCGACCGGCTGCACCATGTTCAACACGGCCACGCAGTCACTGTGTGACGAAGGCTGCCTGAATGACTTCATGATGTCCCATCATCATCGAGTCATGGCCGCCCGAGCTTGGCAACGTGAGAAGAAATGCTTCGGCAACCATCGCAATCTGCGTGATATCAAACGCGGATTCATGGACGCCTACAAAGACGTCGCCAAGGGCGGGACCGGATGCACGCCGACCGTCGCACCCCGTGAATACTGGGGATGGCGGTACCAATCGGCCAACGGTCACGCCGCGGTGAACTCATGGTTCCAAGGTTACCCGATCGGCGTCAAAGCGGCCGAACAGGACGGTATTGGCCACTACGCCAGTATCCAAATGACCAACTTACCGACGCGGCAGACATCCACGCCCGGAACGATCAATACGATCGCAGAGGCGAAACCGGAGCCGGCGAAACCTTCCGTCGCAGAAATGATCCCAGTGCCGGGAGGCTATATCAGCCAAAACGGCGACTTCTACGACAAGAACGGAAACCTGGCCGGGAAAGGCACGGTCGTCGACCGTGCCATCGGAGAGCCGGTTGAAAACGCGGTGCAAATTCCCGCCATCGTCGAAGCTGACGATCAACCGGTCGACGTGGCGCCGTTGGAGGCGGACGTAGCACCGACGCAAGCCCAGCCGCCGGCCGTTTCACTGAATTTGAGCGATCAGGTCGGTGCGACGCCAATCCAAGCCGACGCCTATCGGTTGGACGAACCCAGTCAAGAAGAAATTGATGCCGTTATCGACGACATCTTTGGCAAACCGCAGTCTCCAGCGTCTGACGACGCGGAAGACACGAACACGTTCGAGTCGATTCCGTTCACCTTCGAGTG
This sequence comes from Crateriforma spongiae, assembly GCF_012290005.1. NCBI lineage: Bacteria > Pseudomonadati > Planctomycetota > Planctomycetia > Pirellulales > Pirellulaceae > Crateriforma > Crateriforma spongiae. The sequence continues at coordinate 1,049,790 of NZ_JAAXMS010000001.1, read as the reverse complement.
AGCTGATAGGCCTTAGCAAGAGAGTTCAAGGATGACTAAGACACTTTCAGCCGGCCGGCGGATCCATCGCTGCATCAGGACGCTGCGAACCGCCGCAACCGCGCTTGCCGCCGGCGTCGCCGTGACGGCAATCACCGGCTGCAGCACGTTGACTCAACCGATCAACGGGGTGCCCGCGAATCGACTGCCTCCGGAATTTTTCCCGGAGCCTAAAAACGACTTGGTCCCGGTCGACATCTCTTTGCTGTCGCTGGAACCACCGCGTGAATACTTGCTGGACGGTGGCGACATTTTGGGCGTTTACATCGAAGGCGTTCTGCCTTTCAACCCGCCCAACGAGCCGCCGGAACCGCCGCCGGTGAACTTCCCAGAAGCCGACAACACGCTGCCGCCATCGATCGGATACCCGATCGCTATCCAAGACGATGGAACGCTGGCGCTGCCGTTGATCGAGCCGTTGGACGTCGCAGGGCTGACCCTGGAACAGGTGCGTGACAAGATCCGCGATGCCTACATCGATGAAGAAATCTTGATCGAGGAAAAGGCTCGGCCGATCGTGACGCTGATCCAAAAGCGGACCTACAACATCATCGTCATCCGTGAAGACGGCTTGGGTGACGGTCGCACGAGCAGAGGCCTTCAGTCGCAAGACGTCGCGTCGCAGTTCATCCGTGGCGGCAGCGACCGCAGCGGTAGCGGTTCGATGGTCAAGCTGAATGCGTACGAGAACGACATCCTGCACGCTTTGGTCGAAACCGGCGGTCTGCCTGGCTTGAACGCCAAGAACCAGGTCAAGGTGCTGCGGGCCAATCGTGCGAACCAAGAGAAGTATCGCGAGTTCGTCAAACAGTTCTATGCACAGCAAGAATGTTTGCAGCGAGACCCGTGCTACTGTCCGCCGGAATTACCAGAAGACCCGTCGATCTTGAGGGTGCCGCTACGTGTCCGTCCGGGTGAATTCCCCGACATCAGCGACGAGGACATCACGCTGAATGATGGCGATATCGTGTACATCGAATCGCGTGAAACGGAAGTCTTCTACACCGGTGGTTTGTTGCCGGGTGGTGAATTCCCGCTGCCTCGTGACTATGACTTGGACGTGCTTGGGGCCTTGGCTCTGGCCGGTGCCGGAGTCGGTGGTACGGCTCAAAACAGCGGTGGCGGAATCAGTCTTGGCCGTTCGCCGGTCGCTGGTGTGCCGCCGGGACGCGTCTACATCCTTCGCAAACTGCCGTGCAACCAGCAAGTCGCCATCGAGGTTGATATTTCCGAAGCGACCAACAATCCGGCCGCTCGGGTGCTGATCCAGCCAGGTGACGTGGTGCTGCTGCAGTACAAGTGCGAAGAAGAAATCATCAACGCCGGTATTGGAACGTTCTTCACCTTCGGGATTGCTGAGATCTTGAGAAACTAAGAACTCGTCTCCGAACAGACTGAACCGATCAACGCTCTCGAGAAGCATGCTTCTCGGGGGCGTTTTTTCGTTGCCAGACTGTCGTACCCGCTCCAACCATCAGTCGCAGCGACAAACTTAGATCGCCCCGACCATCTATGGCTGATCCTTTGAAAACGCTCCGGCGCGAGGAACGCCATCGGCAGAGTCCGAGGATGCATCCCCTTCGCCGATCATCGACGGGAAGAAGCGGTAGTAGTTGCCGTAGGTGTACTTTAGGTTCGCTTGGGATCTTGTTTTACCCATCGCCGCCATCCGCAGACGTGCCTGTTCCTGATCGCCGATTAGCAACTGGTATTGATTGCTGGAAAGCACAGCTCCGTCAGCATCCAGCAAAGACAGCGACACGTTAAACGAGTCCTCGACCGTCGCATCGACCTGCCACTTCAGTTCGCCGATCGCGAGCGAACTGTCTTCGTCCACCGAAGCGACATCAAATTCATTGACCGCCAACTCCGCTCCATCGGAATTTTTGATGTTCAACCGAACCACACAATCCTGATGCGATTGATAGGTGTCATTGATCAACCAAACCTTGGCATCCAATGACTCGCCGGGTTTCCATCGCCGTCGTTCAAAATCCAGACTGACCAGCAACGGTTGGTACGCCCGTTTGACATACTCGTACGAACGTTTGGGTTCTTGATACGCATCAACGATCCCCCATTTCATGTCCGGCCAATACGTAATGAAGTGACACAGCGAGACTCCGCTGCATCTAGGTTTGGCCCGACGAAAATGCTCAACGGCCAATTGAAAGATCGTGCCCTGTGCGTCCTGCGTTGCGTTGACAAATTCTTCCAACGATCCGGTTCGCTCGTCGCCGAAGCAATCGAAGTTCTGCATCCGCAGACGGTCCAAATCGGCCCAGTGATGTCCCCAACTCGGCCCGGGAGGCCAAAGCTCATCCGGCGGAATGAACCGCTTCAGGCTTTCAACCGACGGAACCGATGTGATCGCCAACTCGGGAACGATGGGGAAGTCCAGCGATCGGTACCAGTCCTCCATCAGCCATCGGCCCATCGAATAGAAATAGGCCAACGCGTGCACCGCCTCTTTCGGCTTGTAACCGACGCTTTGCGCGATCGCACAGGTCAGCGGGGAATCTGGCACGTAGGGCAAATCGACGTGCTGTTGTAAACGTCGACCAAGTTCTTCAAGGAATCCTTTCGTAAACACCGGATCAGCGGCTCGCAGAAAGGCCTCCTCACCACCTTCGATCAAAATCAAACACGGATGATTGCGGCGTTCTTTGATGACTGTCACGGCTTCGCGGTAGATCCGCTCAACGAACGATGGCTCCTGAGAAATATTCGCCGTCCCCAGGGGAATGACGTCCTGCCAGACGGTCAGGCCCGCTTCATCGCAGTACTGATAGAACTCAGGAATCTCAGGCGGATGCCACCCAAAGATCCGGATGTTGTTCATGTTGGCCGCTTTGGCTAAATCGATCAGCGTCTTGTATTCATCCGGCGACGTTCGCCCCACAAAGATGTCCGGCGGCCCGCCCCAACATGCCGAACGAATGAAATGCCGCTTGCCGTTGAGCATCACCGTGCGAGGAAAGCTAACCTCATCCGGACCAAAACCCGGATTCCATTCCATTTTGATTTGGCGAATTCCAAAGGTCTCGGTTTGTTGGTGATGGACGACATCTCCAAGGCGCACTTCGATCGTTGCGTTGTACAGATTGGGTTTGCCCAGATCCCAAGGCCACCAAAGTTGCGGATCGGCGACATCGACCTCCGCCGTCACCACTTGCTTACCAGGCTCCACTCGGGTCTGTACTTCAGTCGCCACGGGTTCGGATGAGAAGTTTTTCCCTTCGATGGCGATGGGCATCTTGATTTCCATCGCCTGGTCCGCGTGGTTCTCAAGGGTGACTTCGAATTTAACCACCGCTGTACCATCATCGCGCACCACGGGCTTCACGTAGACGTCGTCGATCCGCACTTTGCCTGACGCCACCAACCGAACCGGACGCCAAATCCCGAAAGGCACCAGATCACGCCAATAGTCACCAAACCAAGGCGTCTTCAACCCTGCCACCTTGTGATTGACCTGCGGTGGTGGATCCAGCTTGACCATCAGGATATTTCGGCCCTTGTCCCATCGAGGGCCGCTGTTGACGAAGTCCGTGACGTCAAATGCAAACGGGCTGAACATCCCTTCGTGACGGCCAAGCTTGTTCCCGTTCAGCCAGACGTCACATGCATAATCCACCCCGTCGAATTCCAGTCGCACGACTTTGTCTTTCAGTGTTTCGCCGACATCGAATTGCAGCGAATACCACCACTCATCCAACATGACCCATTGCGCCTTGGTGCTATTGCGTCCCCAGTAGGGATCTTCCAAAACGCCGGCTTTCCAAAGGTCGGTATAGACGTCCCCGGGAACGCGGCCAGAAATCCACACGTGGGTTTCGATATCAGCGGGTGGCAATTCGTGCAGCCCCTGAACCACACCCTGACCCGGATGCATTCGCTTCAGCTTCCAGCGATAGCCGCTGAGGTCTTGGACCAGATTTCCGGTTCGAATCAGATCACCAGCGCCCGGCTGCGCTTTTGCTGACGGGCACGATACGCCAAGGCAGCACAGTGCGGCGACCGTCAACGCAGATAATCGAAACCGTTTTCGCGCAGCGACCAAACCTCGTTGAATCCGCATGACCATTCCATTCGCCGGTGACAACTTGAACCAAGATGGTCCCCATGGCCACACGAATGTCGACAATCAACAACAGTCCAGCAGTGAGTCAAAACGTCACACTTCGTCGGAAGCCAGAGTCGTATCCGAGGCAACCGCGATGTCGGCCCCGGTCATTACCGGCTCGCTATCACCAACGTCGCGTCGAAGCTTGCGTTCCGCCCGATAGATCTCTCGTTTCAAAATGCGAATTTCCAGCTCACGCTGATTCAGATCCTCTTTCAGCTTTTGAAGTTGCTTTTCCGGATCCGGCCGCAACAGTCGCTCCAAGACATCCCACAAAATCAATGCCCGCAGGGCTTTGACCGCTGTGGCACGCATGCGATACATGCTGGCCAAACGAGTCAACTTGGACACCCGCAACAACTTCGCCACCTTGGTGCTGCGGACCAGCGAAAGCGAACGAAGAAACGAAAGCAACGGCAGCAAGATGATCGCCAAGTCGATCCAGTTGGTGCGGATGTAATCGAACTTCTTCTCCGCCACGCTGACCATCAGAATGAACTCCAGCGCGAAAGCAAACCAGATCACGCCGGTCGATACATGCAGAGCGAAACGCAACCATTCGTGCTGCACGACTTGGGTTTTGAAAAAGAATTCGATCGCCAGCACGGGCAAGATCAACAATGCGATCGCAATCATCGGCAAGCTGAAGGTGCGTTCCAGTCGTCGACGCAGTCGCTTGTCGCTGCGTCGCCACCCAAGGCCCGGCAACCACAATCGGCGATCCATTTCGACGCTGCGTGCGCACAAACGCAATGACGGACACAAGCAGAAAAGGAAGCCGTAAAAATGAAACCAGCGGTTCGCCCGCGACCAGGAACGAGTCAGCCAGTGGAACGCCGACTCGGCGATGATCAACGGCCAGATCAACAACAGCAACGTCACGACGCGATGCTGCGTTGCAAGTTCTTCCCTTTGCGTCTGCGGATCCAATCCCAAGCCGATCGCGCGTGCTTGACCGATGTCGGCAAGATTCAATTCCTGTTCCGGATCGACTTCTTCCAAAGCGACCAAGGCAGATTCGCGCAAGTTGGGCACGTCCACCCACAGCACGACCAAGCAAGCTTGTCCGACCAAAAACGCCAGCGACAACCAGAAGAACAGCGGTGCCGTTATCCGAGCGATCGTGATTCGAGTTGCTGCGGATAGCATCGTCATCGCCTCTCGTTTGTTCCTTCCGTCGTGTGGGCTCAGTGCACTTTTGCCAGCGGTTGTCGTTTCATGCGTCAAAGTCTGGTCAGCGATCGATTGCCCCAGCACGTCACCGCCGGTTCTGTGAAACGCCTTCTGCGTGATTTCACGACACGACGGTTGCCGACGCAAACTCCAAGCGTCGCCTTGGTTCGAATGTGACCAAACCAGGCCATCTCTTTAGGCCAGTTTCACGACGATTCGGGGCGCGAGAGCCCGTCGAAGAGCCGCCAAACGCTGCCGTTGGCACCGAAACCGCGCCGACACGAACGTTTCGTGTGTTTTCGCATCTCTCCGAAGAACTTGCAAACACTCGTCCAACACTGATTCGCCCTTGCCAGGGGAATCGAAAATTTCTTACCTGCGGTGAAGATTTGCTCAAGTCCGACGTGACGCGCTGGTTGATTTGATTCCAAACCGGTGAATCGCCCCTGGTGATTCGGTCACACGCCAAGTTCGAAGCCACTTAGTTTCTCATGCCCTACGGCCTTTACCTCTCTGCCGCCGGCGCGCATGCCCAGGATCAGCGTCTGCGCACGCTGAGCCACAATTTGGCCAACGTGGAAACGCCCGGCTTTAAGCCTCAAGAAACCATCCTTCAGGCCCGATTCGCGGAATTGATCGAGCGTGGCGAAGTCAGCGAAGGCTTGAGTGGGGCCGACGATTTGGGCGGCGGAGTCACAATCCAGCCCACGCAAACGGCCTTTGATGTCGGACCGATCCAGGTCACCGGCCGAAAAACCGACTTTGCGATCCACGACCGCGAAGCCTTCTTTGTCATCCAACATGGCGAAGAACAAATGATGACGCGTGCCGGCGAATTCGTGCTGGATTCCCGCGGCTACTTGGTCACCCAAAACGGACACCAAGTGCTTGCGTCCGACGGCAGCCCGATCCAATTACAGTCCGATCGACCGTTCGATGTGGGTCCTCAGGGGACACTGATCCAGGGCAACAATCGTTGGTCGCTGATGCTGGCCAAACCCAAACAGCTGGGTGATTTGGAGCATCTGGGCGGCAACCTGTTCAAGCCGACCAAGTCGTTTGACCTTGTGTCCCCGCAAGAACGCGACGTAGTAGCGGGTTCGCTGGAAAAATCATCCGTCCGGCCCACCACCGCCATGATGGAATTGATCGAGACCAGCCGCGTCTACGAAGCCAACGTCCAAATGATCAAAAACCAAGACAACCTGATGGGGTCACTCGTCGGTCGTCTGCTGCAGTAGTCGTGGCCTTGCCGCCACGAACCCGTTCGTAATTCACTTCGTCAATCTGCCGCGTCAACGGAAAACCAAACATGAGTGTTCAAACGCTGTACACCGCCGCGACCGGCATGGAAGCGATGGAAACCAAGTTGGACGTGATCGCCAACAACTTGGCCAACGTTAACACGACCGGCTTCAAGAAAGACCGCGCCAATTTCGAAGACTTGCTGTACCGAACGGAAGTTTATCCGGGGGTTCGTGACGCCACACAAACGCCAACAGCCGTGGGAACACAAGTCGGCTTGGGCGTTCGCGTGACCAGCACCCAGACCGATCATCGCCAGGGCACGCTGCAACAAACCGGTCGTGAATTGGACATCGCAATCCAAGGCGACGGATTCTTGCGTGTGCTTGATCCGTCCAGCCAACAGCCGATGTACACACGGGCGGGCAACCTGGACATCAATGCCGACGGAAACCTGGTGATCGGTTCGGCTCAAACCGGTCGCCTGTTGGATCCGCCGGTCAACATCCCGCCGGACGCCACGAAGATCGTGATCAATACCAATGGCGAAGTCATGGTTCGACAACCGGGCGTGACCGAACTGGCCGTCCAGGGGCAAATTCAAATGTCCCAATTCATCAACCCCGATGGATTGCTAAAGGTTGGCGAAAATATGTACGAAGCGACGGACGCGTCGGGACCTGAACAGGTCAGTAATCCGGGAGTCGACGGATTGGGATTGCTGCGACAGGGCAACTTGGAAGCATCCAACGTCGAACCCGTCCAGGAACTGATCGATCTGATCACCACGCAACGCGCGTTCGAGATGAACAGCCAAGCAGTTCAAGCCGGCGACCAAGTGATGCAGAACATCTCCAACCTGCGTCGGTTCTAACCCGTTTGATCGTTAGCGGGTCGCGATCCGGCATCCATACTCAGACGCCGAATCAGCCCCCCACTCAACCCTTCGCAAAGGAACACCGTGAACCAGGCGGACGCCGCAAACCGTTGTCAACGCACGTCGATCGCTCGATCGACGTTGTTTGCTGCGCTGCTGGTTGGATGGTACTGGAATCCTTCGTCGATCGATTGCTTCGCACAGGAACCTCCATCAGCACCGTCGACATCGGCACTGAACGATGAACCCGTCAAATCGCTTTGGCGTTTCCGCTGTGTTGGTCGCACGAATCTGGAAACGACCGTCATCCGATTGGGCGACGTTGCCGAACCGATCGGAGTCCCCACGGACGTCTGGACGCGGCTTCGGGGCGGCATCATTGGTCTCATTCCCGTCGGCCAGGGCCGTGCAAGGATCGAACGCGACCGTTTGGCGCAGGCGGTCGCAAGATCCGAGGGCACCGAACAACCGATCGAATGGATCGGCCCGGACATGATCGAAGTCTCGTTGCGAAAACAGCATCCGCCACGGCAAAGCCTTGCCGGACCGTCTCCGCTGCAACGATTGGGTGACCGTCCCGCACCGAGGCGATCTTCCGTGCAAAAGGTGTCCGCACCAAACGAATCGAGCCCGACGCTTTCGACTTCACCAACATCAACCGAATCCGCTGTTCGACCGTCGGGCAACACGTCGGTACCCGCCGCCATGCCTGTGGCGGATCCGCCTTCGCCACACGTCGTATCGCGACTGGAATCTTGGATCCGGATGTCGGTTCAGCGACAAAACCCCGAGCTGATGAAGCACTATGACGTTCAGTTGGCGTCGTCATCGGAAAACCTGGCCGGATTCACGCAACTTCAATCGGCCGGCGGAATCATGCACACCAGTTTCCGCGAAGCCGTCTTGCCGCCCCAAGAACCTGTCGAGCAATCGACACCGATCCGACGTGCGATCATGGTGACCGGGCGTGGAGTGGATGGCCCCATCGACGCGCAGGTCGTGCTTCAGTTGAAGCCGCATCCCATGTTCGTTGCTCCAAAGATGCCACTTCGTCGCGGCCATCGAATTCGCGTGGAAGATCTAACCTGGGTTCCCGTCCCGGAAGACCAACAACGCGACGACTACAGTTCCGACGTCGACGACTTCATCGGGAAAGAGATCGTCGGCTTGGCACGACAAGACGCGCCGCTTTCGGTGTCGGCAGTGGCGCCGCCGGTGCTGATCCATCGCGGTGATCAAATCGAATTGCGAGTCGTCGGTGGCGGAGTCCGCGTCACCACGATGGCCAAAGCGCTGGACGATGGTCATTTGTCACAGTTGATCGAAGTCGAGACGACCGAACCGAGACGCCGAATGGTCGCCCGCGTCGCTGCGTCCGGCCTTGCCGAAATCGTGACTCGGTCCCCCAGAGTGCGCTAATGCAAAATTCAATGAACACAAACGCACCTTCGATCATCGGTCACCGCGGGTTACGGATCCTGGCACTGGTGTTAAGCGTCCTGCTGGCGGCGCCATCAATGGGGTTGGCCCAGTCGACTTCACTTTTTCACGGCGATGATGTCAACGGATCGTCACAAGGGTCCAACAGCCAAGTGGTCGGCCCACACGGATCTGATGCACCGGTGATCTCTGCGCCCTACGGTCAAACCCCGCCGCCACATCCGGGATTGGCTGCTGTCAGTTGGACATACACGCCGCCATTGCCACGACGCGTTTTCCAAATCCACGACATCGTCACCATCCGGGTCGACGAAATCGCTCGGGTCCTGGCCGAGGGAAGCGCCGAGAGCCGCAAAATCACCCAATACAGCGCCGTGCTGAGCGATTGGATTCGTTTGACCCAGGGCCGGTTGCAACCCGACGAGCAGCCCAACGGCGACCCCAGCGTCGCGGGAAATACGAACAACCAGTACCGTGCGGAATCCGACGTCGATACCAGCGAAGCCCTAACCTTCAACATTGCCGCTCGCATCGTCGACATTCGGCCCAACGGAAATCTGGTCTTGGAAGCCCGCAAAAAGTTTCGGGTCAACGACAACCTTTGGGAAACCGCCCTATCCGGAATTTGCCGCGCCCAAGACGTGGGCCCCGACAACGTGGTGCTTAGCCGCGACCTGATCGATCTGGAAATCGACAAGCAAGATCAAGGACAATTGCGGGACGGATACAAACGAGGTTGGTTCACACGGTGGTTCGACCGACTCCAGCCTTTCTGATCGCACGGACGCGAATTGGATGAAGACCAACCCCACTGACAAGGACGTCCAAGTGCCGTCGCCCGATCCGAATCGATCGACCGATCACGCGATCGCTCGAGCACAATTCAACCCAACCGCTTTGCTCCGGTGCATCGCGGTGTTTTTGTCGCTGGTGTTCAATGCCGTGGAATACCGGTGCGACGCCGCCGGAATGCGTTTGGGCGATATCTGTCGTGTCCGCGGCCAGGAAACGAACACGCTGCAAGGCCTGGGGCTGGTGGTCGGATTGCGGGGTACCGGTGACGGTGACGCTGCGACAACCTCGCGCGCCTTGGCTCGAGCCATGCAATTGATGGGTGGTCCCGTTTCCAGTGACACGACGGGGCAATTGAACCTGGACGATGTTGCCGATGCCAAGAACGTGGCGATGGTCGTTGTGACTGCGGTCGTCCCCGCCGTGGGTGCCCAGCAAGGTGATTTGCTGGACGTATCGGTCAGTGCCATCAGCGCCAAAAGCCTGGAAGGCGGTCGGCTGTTGACCACGCCCATGCTGGGGCCGCGAACCGATGACCGGAATGTGTATGCCCTGGCACAGGGCCAATTGCGAGTGTCGCCTGACGGGCCGGCGACCGTGGCGACCGTCGAAGGCGGTGCCAAGATGGAATCCACCATCAAGGCGAACTTCCATACCGACGGGCGGATCACATTGATTCTGGATCAGGACTTTGCCGACTTCATCACTGCCCAACGGGTCGAAGACGAAATCAACAATTACATGGCGATCATCGCAGGCGATTCCGCTACGGCATCGCGGGGTGGATTGGCAAACGGATCCAACCTAACCCCCGGATCGGCACGACTCAGCAGCAACCTTTCGACCGCCCGCGCGATCGATCAGCTGCACATCGAAGTTGAAATTCCGGAACTGGATCGCGCTAGTCCCGTGCGTTTCATCTCCCTGTTGCTGGACACCACCATCCATCTACAGTCCAAATCCAACCGCGTCGTGATCAATGAATCCGATGGCATCGTGGTTATCGGCAAAGACGTGGAAATTGCGCCGGTCCTGGTGACCCATCGCAATTTGCGAATCGAAGCCGGCGGACCTGAATTCGTGGAAATCGGTCAAGACGCTTCGCCGGAAACCAACGCCAAATTGAAAGACCTGGCCGACGCGCTCAACGCGTTGGATGTTTCCACCGAAGATCTGATTGCGATTATCAAGACACTAAAGGCCAAAGGTGACTTGTACGGCGAAGTCGTTTTTCAGTAGTGATTGATTTGCAATCCGGTTGCCTCATCGCGCTGACCGATTGTCCCACCCAAGTGCTTCGTTTCCAAAAGTGTTTCGATGAACGTCCTGCCCAGCCAGAATTCATTCGGTTCCCACTTGGCTGCCGCACCGCGGCGTCCCAATCTGGAAAGCGATTCATCCTTGGATGCGGCAACCAAATCGGCCGGCGAGTCAGAGCCACTGCGTGAAGCTTTCCAAGACTTCGTCGGGCAAACCATGTTCGGTTCGATGTTAAAGGCCATGCGTCAAACGGCGGGCAAACCGGCGTACATGCATGGTGGTCGGGCCGAAGAAGTATTTCAAAACCAAATGGACCAATACATCGTCGAAGATCTGACCGAATCGTCAGCGTCGACGATCAGCGATCCAATGTTCGAACTGTTCAACTTGCAGCGACAATCATGACAAACCCCACATGGCAACAACGTGTTGCCGACTACGCCGAACGTCTAGCTGAAATCAACGAATCGATCGACCTGATTTTGGACGAGACACGTGTCGGCACGGTCAACGTCAAAAGTGAGGAGCTGAAGGCTTCACAGGACGCATTGTCTGCACAGGTGCAAAACCTGCAAAACATGCTGGCCGAACGCGAGGAACTGCTGGCAGCCGATGACGCGGTGGGCAGCGGAACGACCTTGCGAGCGAGACTGATGTCGACGCGTCGCATCGATGATGCACGCCTGGCCAAACGTCTGGACGAAGTCGGCCGTCAAATCGAAGTCACGCGAGAACGTTCGGTTGCCCTGTTCGTTTGCCAGTACCACCTGGCCAATCTGGGCCAGGAATTGATCCGTCTGCTGAGCGGATCGACCGGCGGCGACACATACGGACACAAAATCGGCAAACCGGACACGACCGAACGCGGTCGCGGTGGCGGGCTGTTTAACGAAGCGGCCTAAGCTTGCCTGATGCCACGTCAACTGCGTGGCATCGTGTTGATCACGACGTTCACGCCGGTACCATCGCCGCGACGGCAGGCTTTTTTGCCGTGATGCCGGTGGCCGATGCATCGATGAAGTCCGTGCTGATCCCCAAGTCGGACAACAGCAACCGCGACGTGATGCGACTGGATTCGTAGATCACCGGCAAACCGCTGCCGGGATGCGTTCCGCCGCCAACCAAATACACACCGTCCAATTCCTCAAATCGATTTTGCGGACGACGGTGCAGCATTTGTCCCAAGTTGTGAGCCAAGTTGAATGTGGCGCCGCGATAGATCGCGTAGTCTTTCTTCCAGTCCACCGGCGTGATTCGGTGTTCGGTGCGAATACGATCTCGCACGTCGGTCAGGCCGATCTTGGCCAACTGATCCAACGTTTTTTCACGCAGCGGATCGGCGTGGACCGACCAATCGACGTTGGCGTGTTCATGAGTGACGGGCACCAAAACGTACAAAGTGCTTTGGCCGTGCGGAGCCAATGATGGATCGGTCACGCAAGCGTTCTGGACGTAAACCGACGGATCATCGCTGAGAACATGATCGTGTTCAATGTCGCGAAGGTTTTGTTCGTAATCCGAGCTGATGTAGATGTTGTGGTGCGGCAGGTCTTCGTACAGACCATCGATGCCCAGATACAGCATGTAAGTGCTGCACGAATAACGCTTCTTGGCCAGTTGCTGATCGCTCCATCGGCGACGCATCGCGTTGGGAATGTTTTTGCTGATCCAGTCGGCGAAGTCGGCGTTGATCACAAAGCTGTCGGCTTCATAGCGTTCATCATCGGTGTGCAAAGCCTTTAACCGTCGACCTTGCAGTTCCACCGAACGGACCTCCTGGTCCAAGTGAATCTTTACGCCCATCGACCGGGCCAAATCCCCCATCACTTCGCTGACACGACTGCATCCGCCCATCGGATGATAGACGCCGTGTTCGTATTCCAAGAAGGACAGGATGCTGAACAAGCTGGGGCAATTGAACGGAGACATTCCCAAGTACTTGGACTGGAACGCAAATGCGATGACCAGCCGTGGATCTTGGAAGTACCGTTGCAGTTCGCGTCCCAACGAACGTTGCGGGTTCACATAAAGCGCGGCCGCCAGAACGGACGGACGCAGCAGATCCATTGGTGACGAAAACGGTGATTCCAAAATCGGCCGAAAGCGTTCCAGCTTGACCCGGTTGTCGTCGATGTATCGCCGGAGGGCACCCACATCGCCGGGGGAAATCTGGGCGATTTGGCGATCCATTTCGTCCATGTCGGCGGAACAATCCAGCACGCCGCCGCCGCCGAACGTCAGCCGATACTGGATGTCCAACCGCTGCATCGGACATTCATCCATGAGGTCGTAGCCACAGGATGCAAAGATTTCCGTCAGCACCCGAGGGTACAGAAAGAACGTCGGCCCACAATCGAACCGAAAGCCGTCTTGATGAATCGCCGATGTCCGCCCGCCGACGCGATCCCGCCGTTCCAGGACGGTCACATCACAACCCGCTTTGGCCAATTGCATGGCACTGGCCAGCCCGCCGGGCCCGGCCCCGACAATGACAATCTTCTTGGTCGCCAACGATTCTTCCCTTCCACCGAACCCAATTGAACACGGTCGGGATTCGCCCGAACCGCCGTCACTGTAGAGCCTTGCCGAGTCCCCGGGGAACCAAACGCGGCTTCAATACGTGCCCTTCAGCATTCCCGCTTCGATTTGTCGCCGCACAATCCGCCCAATCTGTACGTCTTCAAACGGTTTGTCGGGTATTCCTGCACGATCGGCCAACAGCTTCGCTCGCAAAACCGTCTCCTTGACCGCGTCGTCATTCAGCGGATCGATCAACACCTGCACCATCAAAGGATCGTCACTGGGACGCATCACTGGTTTCAGCGCATCGGTCACATCGATCCGAACGGCTTCCTGCAATTCGATCGCCCGGCGAAGGCGAGAAAGCTGCAACCGTGCCTCGTCGGCCAGTTCGGGATCCCGCGTTTGAGCGTAGGCTTCGACCGCCTGCAAATCCCCCCATTCGACGATCGGCAAATTGACCAAACGCTGCAGCACGCCGCTGGCCTGCCAATTTTCGACATTGTCCGCTTTCATGTCACGGATGAAGTCTTCGAATTGTTCCAGGACCGCGGCTTTGTCATCCGATTCCAAACGACTTTGTTGGACCATCGGCACAAAGTTCTTCTCCATCGTCACGATGGCCATCTCGGTACGCTTGCCGAAAATCACCCACGCCGACAAGCCGCAACCGATGCAGAACACCATGCCCATGATCAGCGTGGCGGCAAGGATCGCCGGAAAACACCCAGCCTTTTCCTCTTCATCGCCTGTCACCGCACCGGCCTGTGCATGTTCAGGAGTTTCAGGTCGGGGGGAATCGTCGGTCACGGCAATGTCACGAGGGTTGGCGACGCAGAAACGGTGTCAGTCCAGATGGCCATTGGACCGCCGGTGGTAGCGAAAGCTGCACCTGCAACGGGCCGATCGGCCAGCACACGTTATCGTCGTTGACGCATGGCGTGAAAAGGACGGACGCCGCGCCGGCGTATCGCGTCCACTGGGAAATTGTTCAGCTTGGCCCTGGCTGGTCACGGGAAAAGTAACCGAGCAAAAGCGAAGCACGCCTACAATGAAACAGGGCGGAACCACCACCGGATCTCCCACGCGGATCGTATTGATTGATCCACTTCGACGGGCGATCGACACACCCTAGCACTGCGGTCAAGCAATGGGTCCGCCCGGTATCTCGTTCGACACCAATCCAAGGATCATGTCTTGCCTACGCATGAACCCAAATCGCCGTCAGCATATCCCGCATTGGATGCCCGGCGTGATGCGGCCGAAGCCATCGAACTGGCAGCCGATTTGCTGACCGAATCTCGACGTCTTCAAACGCCGCAAGAACGACGCCAGCAATCCGAACTGGATCGCATGATCGGCCACGAAGGAGACAAAGCCACGCTGGTGGAAATGACCGACCAAGCGTTCCGCACGCACACGTCGGCGCGGGTGGCGGACCAGATGACTCACCTGTTGGATCTGCAAGGCATCCCTCGTTTTTTCAACCCGGTCGAACAAGCGATGCTGAAAGGTTTCCAAGCCTTCGGCGAATACTTGCCCGGCGTGGCGGTGCCGCTGGTCAAGGAAAAGATGCGTCGCGAAACGGCGAACGTGATATTGCCAGCCGAACCTGACTTATTAGCTTCCCATCTGGAATCGCGTCAGAGCCATGGTGTGGCCATGAATGTCAACTTGTTGGGTGAGGCGTTGTTGGGTGAAGACGAAACGCGACGGCGAATGCAAGCGTTTTGCGATCTGTTGCGAATGCCCGCGGTACAGTGCATTTCCGTCAAGCTAACGACGCTGTACAGCCAGGTTTCTCCGCTGGCTTTCGATCACACGATCCGTGCGGTGTCCAATCGCTTGGAACGTTTGTATCGCAACGCCAACCACGACGACGGCAATGGGGATCGGCAAGCCAAATTCGTCTATTTGGACATGGAGGAGTACAGCGATTTGCACTTAACCGCCGAAGTGTTGCGCACGACGCTGCAGCGCGACGACTTGGAATCGGTGAAGGCAGGCATCGCACTGCAGGCCTATGTCCCTGATTCCTATTTGGTGATGTGCGATCTGATCCAGTGGTCGGCCGATCGCGTGAAGTGGGGCGGTGTTCCCCTTACGATCCGCTTGGTCAAAGGCGCCAACCTGGAAATGGAACGCGTCCATGCGTCGGTTAGCGGTTGGCCGCTTGCACCGTACACCAACAAGCACGACACGGACGCCAATTACAAGCGGATGTTGTGGGAATTGATCACCGCAGCGTCGGCCGGACACGTTCGGGTCGGCGTCGCGTCACACAACTTATTCGATGTGGCGTTGGCAATGATTTGGACTCAGCGTTTCGGTGCCGCCGATGCCGTCCAGTTTGAAATGCTGGAAGGCATGGCCAATCATCAGCGACGCGCCCTGACCGAGCGTGACGCATCGATGTTGTTGTACGCACCGGCATGTCGCAAGAAAGACTTTTTGCACGCCATCACGTATCTGATTCGCCGGTTGGATGAAAACACGGGTGCGGAAAACTTCCTGCGGCACGCCTATCGTTTGCAACCCAACACACCTGATTTCAAGCGTTTGGCAGATCGATTCGAAGCCGCCCTGATCGACAGCCCAAGAGTTTCGGTACAGCCACGCCGAACACAAAATCGCTGTCTGCCACCGACACCGCCGCCGGCGGCAAAACACTGGACGCAATTCGTCAACGAACCCGACACCGATTGGTCGCTGCCGCACCACGGGCGTTGGGCCCAGGAAACACTGGATCAATGGCAAACAAAGTGCGACGACAACGCGATACGCGTGACATCAGTGATTGCCGGTCATTCGGTGGCGGAAACTTCAAACGATGATAGGGCGGACGCACATCAGTGGTTCACCAACGACGATGTGTCCCGTCCCGGCGTGGTCACCTGTCGCTATCGAAAGGCCGATATCGCCACGGTGATGATGGCGGTGAACATCGCATCGAAATCAACGTGGGCCGCCGACCGATCCGTCGACGAACGTCATGCGGTGCTTCGCAAGGTCGCTCAACTTATCCGTACTCGACGCGGCGATTTGATCGGCAGCATGGTGGCAGGTGCCGGAAAGACCGTCGCCGAAGCAGACCCCGAAGTCAGCGAGGCGGTGGATTTTCTGGAGTTCTATCCACTGACGATGAAGGCATGGGACGAATGCCCCGGCATCGAATGTCGTCCTCGTGGCGTGGTTTCGGTGATCACACCATGGAACTTTCCGCTGGCGATTGCGTGCGGCGGGATCTCGGCGGCAATCTCGGCAGGTAACCCCGTCGTGTTGAAACCTTCGACGCAAACGTTGCTGCCCGCATGGTTGCTGTGCCAAGCCTTTTGGGACGCGGGCGTGCCCAAGGAAGCGTTGCAATTGATCATCTGTGACGATGACGTCGCCGAAGAATGCTTGGTCAAGAATCCGACAGTCGACACGGTGGTGCTGACCGGCGGAACGTCAACCGCGATGCGAATGCTGGACGTTCGTCCGGACCTGCACCTGCTGGCCGAAACCGGTGGCAAAAACGTGACGATTGTCACGGCAATGGCGGACCGTGACTTGGCAATCAAACACGTATTGCACTCGGCTTTCGGACACAGCGGTCAAAAATGCAGTGCGACTTCGCTGCTGTTATTGGAAAACGAAGTCTTCGACGATCCAGTGTTTCGCGAAACCTTGGCGGACGCGGTTCGCAGCCTGCCGGTGGGATCCGCATGGGATTTGCACACCCGCGTGACTCCTTTGGTCGATCCGCCGACGGAAAAGCTTCGGCGTGGCCTACAGGAATTGGAATCCGATGAAACTTGGCTGGTCATGTCCGAACGCGTCGACGGTCACCCGACGCTGTACCGACCGGGGGTGAAGTGGAACGTCCAGCCGGGAAGCTTCACTCACACCACCGAACTGTTCGGTCCCGTTTTGGGCGTGATGCGTTTTGGTCGTCTGGAAGAAGCGATCGAAATGGTTCGCAACACGGGCTATGGGCTGACCAGCGGATTGGAGAGTTTGGACGATCGCGAGATCCGACTTTGGCGTGAGTCCATCCCCGCAGGCAACCTGTACATCAACCGCCCGACAACGGGTGCCATTGTTTTGCGACAACCGTTCGGCGGTGTGGGTCTTTCTGCCTATGGTCCGGGAATCAAAGCGGGCGGACCGAACTATGTATTGGCGTTTTCTCGCATCAGCCACACCAACGATTGGGAACCCGCCGGACAAGAAACCGACACGCCGCACCAGTCTTTGGGGCCATTGTGCCAGTGGATGAAAGACAACGAATCGTCCGAATCTATTTTTGGCAGTGACCAACGCTTCCGATTCCGGCGTGCCGTTGCGTCACAATCGCTGGCTCATCAAACCGACTTTGCGAAGGAACACGACACCTTTCAATTGGTCGGACAGGACAATGTGCGGCGTTATCGTCCGGTCGACGGGATGACGGTTCGCGTCGAGTCGGGTGATGACTTGGCGGACGCTGTGGTGGCGATCTCGGCTGCCGTTTGCGTGGGAACACCGATCACGCTTTCTCTTGCACCTGAAATGGACCAAGTCGCCCGCGATTGGTTGGAGAGCAGCGCGGATTGGTTACCCAGCCTGATCGATCCGATCGAAGAAACGATGGCACAATTGGTGCAACGGATCGAATCCGGGTGCGTCAGCCGACTTCGCACCGTATCGGTCGCCGGCGAGTCCATCCGGCGTGCATGCGGCAAAAGGTTCATTACCGTGATTGATGAACCGGTTGTCGATCACGGGCGCATCGAATGTCTGCGGTACTTGAACGAACAATCCATTTCGCACGATTACCACCGATATGGAAACCTTGGACGTCGATCCGCAAGTTTTGAACGCGGTTCAGAATCGCGAGCTGAATGACTGGAACAACGGGTCGATCCGAATCACCTTCACCGAACCAGTCGTCCGACCAAGACGCGTCACGCCAGGTACCATCGCTGCAGCGAATCCTTCGCCCCGGCATCTCCACGATCACCGGAATCGTCGCCGTCCATGTGCCACGCTGTCGGCGTCTTGCCGTCCAGTTCACTGTGTCGATGATCGCATTCGATGCGATGCTGACGAAGTGATTTCAGTTCACCCCAATCATCGAACAAGTTGGGACGCAGCATCTTGATCACCGATTGTGCGACCCGCCGGTTGGCTTGGGGTAGCGCGGGGGTTCGATCGACATGACGCGAAAGCGTGTTCATCATCGACGCATTCAACAGTGCGGCAGCGGCGCTGTATCCGATCGTCGGCCCCAGTTCGGCAGTTTCATCGGCATAGCTGCGAATCAGTTCTTTGTCGAAGCCATACTTCATCGCCGTCGACAATCGAACCGGCATGCGTCCCAACAATGCATCGGTCCAGCGTTCCACTGTCATTCGTAATCGATTCAAGCGAACCGCGTCGGTCACGCGACAACCGCGATTGTGCAGCATCAAAAACTGGACGCGATTTCGAGCATCCAAGTGGCTGGACTGAATGGCATCGGTGATGGGACTCAGATCTTGTTTACCCGAACCAGCCGCCGTCGAATCTTTGGATGAAGTTGTCGAAGCGTCGCCAGACGAAGACGCATCGCGATCCTTGTCGTGGGACATGCTGTATCCCGAAACCGAATCGCCACCGACAACGATTTCGCCCCAAGGATCGATCGCCCAGTCGTCCGCGTCGGGCAGGGGGCCATCGATCGCGTCTTCATCGGACCAAGTTTTTGAGCAAATCGGTGCCGATCGAAACTGTTGATCCGAGGCGGCGGCCAAGCATGCGACCACACGGGACAACATTTCGCTGACCAGAATCTCCTGTAAAACCACCAGGTGATCATCCCACCAACGCCGCAGGGCGACCCAATCGCCGGCCTGATGCGTCTGGCGATTCCGTGCCATCGCTTGATGCCACAAATCTGAACGCGATCGACAGGCCACCCAGTAATCAGTCAAAGCGCGGGGACAGATCGCGTCTTCGCGGTAAGCGATGGCGTGACCTCGTTGGGCCAGCAGCGAAGCCAGATTGGCCAACTGTAGACAGTGCATGGGCGGTCTTGGCAGACGGGGCAAATGGTCGGACGCCGAAGTCGTTCGGAGGTGGACCGATCGAAAAGGGCGCAGTGATGTCGACACGTCTTTCCCCGCGCTGACGTGCCTGCGACACGATGCAAAAGCAGACGATGTGCCGACCGCCCGCGACCGCGTTGCCACAGATCGCCATGGGCGTCCTGCGAAGAATTGAAATGCCCGGAAATTGCGGGCTCCAACGCACGTCCACCGCATTGCGAATGATCCGCGTGGACTGCTTCGGCAACGCCCAGCGGCAAAAGCGATGTTGCCTGCCGGCATCACGGACGTTGCGTCCCGGCGACATGGATGTCGCAAAACCGGCGGATCGGCAGATTGGATGGGCGGACAAGATGAGGCCGGATGTTCCGCCGGCGCATAAAAAAACGGCCCGGGTTTTGTGCCCCAACCTGCCGATGCTCACCCATCGGACGGCTGAAAAAAAACCCGGGCCGCTCACCGGAGCAGCACTCGTATTTCGCGTGCCCCACACATGCTCATTATGAGCAACTGCTCCTGTCTTTATTATCGAACATGTTTCGTTTTGCGTCCTGAAAAAGGCGGCAAAAACACAGATTTCAGGGTTTCGACGTCGCTATCATCCCCCACAGCAGTTGACACCATTCCACCCACTGAACCTCTGTCAGGTCAGGATTTTCCGGTTGCGATGAACGGACGGATTTCTGACACCGATCGACGAATCCGTCGGCCGACGGATACCAGTCGGGGAATTCCGATTGCAGGGCGATTTCGACTGGATGCTGTCCGGCACCGCGGAACCAATACTTGGCGTTGCCATAATCGCCTTCGCGGCGGTGCATCACGCCATGCAGGTAGCTGCCGGTGGGCGTGTGCAGACGTTGACTGATGCTGTGGCTGCGGTCCAGATCGCCTGCCAACAACCACAGCGTGCTGGCGATGGGATCCCGGTTGGCCGCGGCGGACGCCTGGCACCACTGTTTCGCGGGCGTTCTGGTCAGGAAGTCATCCAATGGGGCATCCCGGCCGCTGTCATCCAGCGGTGGCACGGCGGCGGCGACGATTCGATCGACCAGTTCGCCATCCAAAGCTTGTCTTAACTGGCTTTCAAAGTCGCTGTCGGTCGAGTGGCCTGGTCCGATGATCCGCAGTTGGGGCATGGCTGGAGTTGACTCTATCTGATCGAGAATCGGGTTGTTAGACTGTTCGCCCTTAGCATCAACGGCGATGCCCAGCGATTGACGTTGTGGCCGCCTAATTTACTAACCGATCACGGCACCACCACCGATGACCAACGGCGAACAGACGCCCGAAACCGGGTCCCCTGCGTCGGACAGCGCCAGCCCGCAAGATCCCGCCAACGCAACCGCCCCCACACCTCGCCCGGACGACGCTGTCCCGAATCCGGAAAACGCGTCGGAAAACACGGTGACACCGGATCCGGCGCCGGTGGACACGCCGTCGGCCGCCCCGGCTGCGGAATCCGATTCGTCGGCCGGTGACGATGCCAAACCGGTGGCACGAGGCAGCGGTCCGCTTGCCGCACGTGGGCTGGGGCTGGCCAAACCCGCGTCGCCGGTCGCGACGACCGACGCCGGGGCCGCCCCATCGAACAAGCCCGCCAAGAAGAAAAAGCCGGGCGGCAAAAAAGCCCCGCGTCCTCGCTTGGCCGGCGAACGAGGTTCGACCGACAACGCTCCCAAAGTCGTTCCCAGCGGCGTGACCACTCCGGCCGCCGCCAAGGCGCCGCCCAAGCAAGGCAAGGTCGCCGTCCCGAGTTTGCGGCAACCGTTGTCCGACGACCTGCAGGCCGAATTGGACATGCAACTGGCCGATTCGGACATCGATTCGATTCTGGGTGGCGGTGCCGGCATGCCGGACCGCAAAGAACCGCTGGCCGAAGGTTCGCGGTTACAAGGCCGCGTCCTGAAAATCCATGACGACAGCGTCTTCATCGGCATGGGCGGCCCGGATGAAGGCGTCGTGCCCTTCGAACAGTTCGAACAAGAGCCGGAAATCGGCAGCTCCGTCGAAGTGATGGTTCGCGGTTTCAACGGCGAAGACGGCTTGTACGTCCTGACCTTGCCCGGCCAGGCGGTCGACGTCAGTGACTGGGCGGACATGGAAGAAGGATCCGTCGTCGAAGCCACGATCACGGGACACAACGCCGGCGGTTTGGAATGCAAGGTCGGCGGCGTCCGTGGCTTCATCCCGATCAGCCAAGTCACCGAGTATCGCGTCGAAGACCTATCGGAATTCGTCGACCAACGCATGATCTGTCTCGTGACCGAAGCCAACGAGCGACGCGGTAACCTGGTGCTTTCGCGTCGCGCGATTTTGGAGCGTGAGCGAGAAGAAAAACGCAAGGAGCAGTTGGAAAAGCTGGAAGTCGGCGATGAATTGAAGGGCACGGTCCGCAGCATCAAAGACTTCGGCGCCTTCGTCGATCTGGGCGGACTGGACGGGCTGATCCACATCAGCAAGCTCAGCTGGGATCGCGTCAAACACCCCAGCGAAGTGTTGGAAGAAGGCCAAGAGGTTCAGGTCAAACTGGAAAAGGTCGACAAGGCGACTGGAAAGATCAGTCTTTCCTATCGCGACCTGCTGGAAAACCCTTGGGACACCGCCGAAGCCACCTTCGCCGCGGGCACGGTTCACAAAGGCACGGTGACCCGGATCGCCAACTTTGGCTGCTTCGTCCGTTTGGCCGCCGGCATCGAAGGCTTGGTGCACATCAGCGAATTGGCTCATCATCGCGTTTCGAAAATCAGTGCTTTCGTTTCCGAAGGCGACGAAGTCGAAGTCAAAGTGCTGTCGTTCGATCGCGATACCCAAAAAATCGCATTGTCGATCAAAGCGGCCCAAACCTCGGCCGCTGACACCGCGAAAACCAAACCGACCGAAGAAGAGATCGAACCGCCACGCGAAATGGCCGTCAAGTCACGCCATGACGGTCCGCTGAAAGGCGGCAATAACCGTGACACCGGTGGCGAACGGTTTGGGCTCCGCTGGTAATGCGTTTTCTGTTCCTCGGTGACATCGTTGGAAAACCTGGCTACACCGCGGTGCTGCAGCACGCGGCACCGCTGAAGAAAGAACTGGGTTTAGATGCCATCGTCGCGAACGCTGAAAATGCATCCGATGGTTCCGGTTTGACGCCACGTCAGTTCCAGCGTCTGTGCGACGCCGGCGTCGATGCGATGACGATGGGCGATCACATCTATCGTCGCAAAGAGATCATGGACACGTTGCAGTCCAGCGACCGGATCGTCAAACCGGCGAATTACCCGTCGACCGCCGCGGGTCACACGCACTGCATCGTCGACACACCGGCCGGAAAGCTTGGCGTCGTGTCGCTGCTGGGACGCGTCTATATGCGTCCGGTCGATTGCCCTTTCGATGCGATTGATCGTGTGCTGGGCGAAATCGAATCCAAGGTCGACTGCATTCTGGTCGACGTCCACGCCGAAGCGACCAGCGATAAACAAACGCTGGGACGTTATCTGGACGGTCGTGTCACCGCTGTATTGGGCACCCACACGCACGTGCCGACCGCCGACGCAGCCGTTCTGCCCGGCGGAACGGCGTTCCAATGTGACGTCGGAATGACTGGGCCGTACGACAGCATCATCGGACGGGACATCCGTCGCGTGATGGAAACCACGCGAACGTTCCAACCGACCCATTTCTATGTCGCCACCCGCGACGTCCGTCTATGCGGCGCGGTGATCGAGACGGATTCCGATGGGAAAGCCACATCGATCCAACGTTTCGAGCGCGCCGTGGATGTTTGATCCCTGCGGCAATCAACGCTGCGTTTGATTAGATGGCATCGTCGCACTGGCGGGCATCGTCGCACTGGCCGGCATCACATCGACCGACTGGGTCATCGGCCGTCGACGCATCGAAACATCACTCGCGGGCGTCGCATCGCTGGACGCCAACATGGATCGGCTTTCGGTGGCGCCACCAATCCTGGTCGACCCCGGCACCGAGCGGCGACGCTGGATTGTCGTCGTCGTTAATCCCGAGGCTCGCGTGGTCCCACCGGCGTTGGCCGCCTGCCAGTCCTTGTACTCCGGTGCAAAACGTTGTGCCAACGTCTCTTGCGTTTTTTCAACTTGACCGGGCAGCACCACCTTGGCCGGACTGGACTGAATCGGCTTGCCACTTTCAGTCACGAAGGATGCGACCAGCGAAATTTTACGCTGTTCGCCGCCGACGGCATCGAACGGAATCCAAACGCTGTACGACGCGCCCAGATCAGATTGGCTGTAGTGCTTTGTGAATTGCTCCGGCGTGAATTCGTACCGCTTCACTTGTTCCTTCGGATCAGTCGCGTCTTCGTTGAACGCGTGCACGACCAAGGTCCCTTCGACCGGAACGGCGTGCGATTTTTCATCGAAGAAGAAAATCCGTCCGCCGAAACCACGAGTCGGGACCCGTCCGGTTTGCATCAGCGTATCGGGCGTCCACGTCGCGGCGACTTGCACCGGATTGGGATACGGTTTGGGCTGGTCGTCTTTCTTTCCGATCAGCGGCAATTTTTCCCACAGCGTTTCATCGGTCTTCGATGCGTTGGCCGTCGTCGGACGCCCCGTGTCTTGTTTGGCCGTCAATGATGCACAACCGGTCATGGTGGTGCATCCGCCGACCAACAGTGCGACGGCGACGATTGGGCGTGATTTCTTTTTCATCGTTCGGATCCTTCCTTTCGATTGATTCGTCGACTATCGCAGCCAAGACAAAGGCGAGACCTTGGGGAAGCGACGCTTGGGCTTGGCCGGTTCCTGCCCAGTCGTGTCACCCGCGTTGGCGGAAACTTCGGTGGCCCCCTGTCCCAGACGGATCACTTTGCCGCTTTGGGTTGCCTGCGGCGTGGTGCTGGCCGGGGCTGGCGATGACCAACTGGACTGCGAATTCCAAGATGCCTGACGCATCGCCTCAGTCGGGATCGGTGCCACGACGGGTTCAGGGTTTGCCGCGGCACCGCCGCTTGATGGCAGTTGGAATCCGCCCACGTTGCCGCTTTGGCCAGCCGATCCACTTTGCTGCATTGCCGGCGACGGCTGAACGCCGGATGTCGGCATGCGGTGACTGACCGGCGACGCGGGCGTCATCGTGACGGGCGGCTGGACATTTTCAGGCGAATGAATCCGCTGGGGTGCACGCGGCTGCGTCGGTGCTTGCATGGCCGACGGTGCGGTCATGATCGGCGCGTCGGCGGGCAGCGTCGATTCGAAGGGGATCTCAGCACCAGCGGGCGGCTGATACGGTTGCGGCTGGATCATCATGCCGTCGTTCAATTCAACGGGTTGTGACTGGATGACCGCACCTTCCTGGACACAAGCTTCGCCGGACGCGTTTCCGTTGACCACCTGTTGGCTGATGATCTGTTCCTGCATCACACCATCAATGGTCGGTGTCATATCGGGATAGATCGTCGGACCAACCGCGGGTCCCCACAGTCCATAGCCATGGCTAAGCCCGACGTCACCGTGAGCTTCGACCACGTCGGCCAAGCACCAGGACATGCGGCTGGATTCGGTCTGCTTGATGTATTCCAAATCCTCTTCGCCGTTGATCAGCATCGGCGTCATGACCAGCAGCAGCTCGCTACGTGCTTCCGTTTCCTCGTCATACTTGAACATGTAACCCAGCAACGGGATGTTCGACAGGTAGGGCACGCGACGAGTCACGTTCTCTCGGGTCTTTTGGATCAGACCACCAAAGATCACGGTTTGTCCGCTGTATGCGGTCAAGGTCGATTGAGCTCGAGTGATGTCAATCGGCGGGACGACGACGGGTGCACCATCGAAGTTACCGATGACTTGTCCCGGGTCGGTGTTGTTGATGGCCGATCGTTCGGCATCGATTTCCATATAGATCTGGCCGTCTGATCCGACACGCGGAAAGATTCGCAAGATCAAGCCGACGCTGACGTCTTCGACACCGATCGCCGTGTTATTGTTCGTTACGACGACGTCTTGGGGCCGTGCGACGTCCTGGCCGACCTGGATCAACGCTTCGGTATTGTCCGCCGTGGTGATCTGCGGACGGCTGATGATTTGCAATCGGCCGGCGGTTTGCAGCGTACGAAACAGCATGTTGACCGATTCGCTGGCCGCATTCAGCACGAATCCACCCACACCGGCATCGGCACTGGACGTCCCCACACCGAACGTGGTCACGCCGCGTGAGGCCAGTGTGTTGGGGAACACGTTGTTGATGTTCGGCAGGTTGGTTCCGTTGAAGTTGTATCCGTTGTCGCTGTACGGCGGGACACCGGTCGCACCGCCCGCAATGTCACGGTCGAACAACAGCGAGTCTTGCAGGCCTAGTTCGCCACCGATTTCGAATCGATCGTTCAATCGAACTTCGGCGATCACGGTTTTGACCATGATCATCGGCGGACGACGATCCAGTCGGTCGACCAGTCGCCGGACGTCCGGATACAACCGCGGGGCAACACTGATGATCAGACTGTTGGTGCGGTCTTCCGGCACGACGATCAAGTCGCGGTCCAACATGTCGAACGGTCCCAGACCGCCTTGTTGGAATTGGGTGTATTGATTCTGTGACTGGCTTCGCGAACTGACGTACTGTTGCAGGGCTTCGGCCATTTGGGTGGCGTCCTGGTGACGCAGCCAGATCACTTCGGTGATTCGTTCGGCAAAACCTTCGCTGTCCAGACGCAACAGAATGCTCTCGACGACTTCCAAGTCCTCTGCACTGCCGCTGGCGACGATGCTGTTGGTGCGAATTTCGGCGCTGAACCGCAGTGGCGTCAGCGAGCTTTCCGACGCCGTCGAATCGGCCAAGTTGCCCGCCCCGACACTGGTGCCGGATGTCGCCGCATCATCGCCGAACAACGATTGCAGTGCGGCGGTCAGGTTGGTCGCGTCGCCGTTTTCCAGCGTGAAAACCTTCACCAGCGACTCGACATCGGCCGGACGATCCAACTGCCGGATCAGTTCACCGATCAGCGGCATGCTGGTCGACGGTGCTTTGACGATGATCGTATTGGTGTTCGTATCGGCGGTGACAACAGCGCCCACCAAGACGCCACTGTCCAATTGCTCGCTGCCTTCGCTGCCCAGTTTGACGATCGACAGCGTCGTCGACGGCGGGGACGCTTCGTCACCTTCGCCCGGCGCGATGATTTCGTTCAGCGTGTCAGCCAAGTCTTCGGCAAGCGTGTTGCGAAGCGTGAATGTGCGGATCTCGCTTTGTGCCGCGATCTGCTGTACGTCCAATTCGTTGATCAGACGAGTCACCTCGGCCAAGTCACGCTGCGACGCACTGACGATCAAACTGTTGGTGCGATAATCGGCGCTGATACGAACGCGAATCCCCAATCCGGGCCGCGGGTCGTCACTGCTGCCGGGTTGCTCGGTGAAGAAGCCGCGAATCGTTTCTTCTGCATCGACGGCCGATGCGTGTTGCAGACGAAACACCCGCAATCGATCGTTCTCATTGATGGGTTGATCAATCTTTTGGATCAAGTCCATCAAGCTGGCGATCGCTTCCTGGCGTCCGATCAACAGCAATGCATTGGGCGTGTCCAGCGACGTGATGCTGACTTCGCCCTGTCGCGTCGACAAAACGTCTTCGTACAACTGTTGCAGCAAGGTTTCGACGGCATTGGCGTCGGCATGTTCCAAGCGAACGACTTCGACCTCGGGTCGCGTCAGTTCGCTTTGACGTTCGATCTCACTGATGATCTCGCGGACACGTTGGACGTCCTTCTTGGCCCCCTTGATGATGATCATTCCCAGTTCGGGAATGAACTGCAGTTCCGTATCACCGGCAACACCCTGCGCACCCAATTCGTCTTCGTTCGCGGGTGGTTCACCCGCATCGCTCGCACCGTCTTGCGGGGCAGGGGCTTGGAACATGGCGTTTTGCAACGGCACCTGAGCCAGCCGGCCGGCCGGTGCGGGGATCGCGGCCATCGCTTCGGCTTGGTTCGATTCGACTTCGCGTAGCAACCGAATCGCGCGTTGGATCGGCGCCGGTTCGGCGTTCTGCAATCGCACCAGTTGCATCACATCGCCGGGCGAACGGATGCCACCGTCGATCGCATCGATCATTTCTTGCCACCCCGGAACGGCGGGCTGCGGCGCGATGACGGTGACCGTGTTCAGCCGTCGATCCACCTGGACTGTGGTTCCAGTCAGGGGAGCACTGGTCAATTGGAAAGCCGCCCGTTCGCCATTGCGACTGGTCGTTACCGGCGTGCCTTCGGGGATCACCTGAGCGATGGCGTCTTCGAATTCGCGCCACGTCACCGCGGTCAGCTGGACTTTCAGCGGGCCTTCGGTCTGGGCCGATGCCGGTTGCACCGCGGATGTCACCAGCTTTCGGACTTCGCTGGCGATCCGGCCATGCTCGCGAGCCGGTGCCAACACGACGACCTGGTTGTTCTGCGGGTCGGGTTGGATGGAGATGCCCGGCACGTCGCGATATCGCAAACTCATCGTCGTTGCGATTCGCCGCGCGGCGGATCCGGGAACGCGAAGCTTTTTCAGCTGCGGCGCATCGGCAGCCGCCTGGCCAACCGTTTGGCTGACCGGCACTGGATTCGGATACTGGGCAGCCACCCATCCGGTCTGGGCCATCAGCAGGGCCGCGGCACATGCCCGAGTGAAGGAGCGACGCATGATGTATTTCCGTCTTTGGTTCAGGTGACGTATTAGCAATCACGGGTTCATGCCGGACGCGGACAGACCTCATGGGTCCTGGGTCGGTGTCACGACCGGCACAAAACGCTCTCCCGTTCAATCGGATTCATCGGTGCGGGTGGTACAGGCACTACAGACCGAACCCGGCATTGGAAAGCTTTGACGGTTTTGACGATCGTTCCAGCTACCCCCGGCGCCCGTCACGGCCCCGAACCTCGGATTTCACCGCCCAATCGTCAAACTTTGCCAGGCATCGAAAAGCTCTCGGTGCATACGAGAGTGGCCCGTGGGCGTTTAGAAACGACGCATCCTTAATCTCCGGTTGCTGGTCCAGCCCGCAAAAGTTGCCCCAGTCGGACGATCGTCACGGGATACGCGGAAACCGTGGCGTCGCGAGATCCATCCTGACTGGGCGGATGCAAGGTCGATGGGTACGATTTCCGCCATGACACCAATGATGAAACAGTATCACGAGGCGAAGACAGCCTGTGGCGATGCCCTGCTGCTGTTTCGCATGGGCGACTTCTATGAATTATTTCTGGAGGACGCCGAAACGGCCGCCCGGGTCTTGGGGCTGACTCTGACCAGCCGGGACAAGGACAGTGCCAATCCCACGGCAATGGCGGGCTTTCCCCACCACCAGCTGGACCAGTACCTGCACAAATTGATTCGTGCGGGCTACCGAGCCGCCGTGTGCGAACAGGTCGAAGACCCCAAGCAGGCCAAAGGGCTGGTCCGCCGAAAAATCACCCGCGTCGTCAGCGCCGGCACGCTGACCGACGACGGTTTGCTGGATCCCCGCGAAGCGAATTATTTGGCCTGCGTTTTCCTGCCACCCGCCAAGGCGGACAACGCGGACGATCCGATCGTCGGCCTGGCATGGGCGGAACTTTCCAGCGGACGTTTCGAAGCCGGCGTGTTCCCACGACACCGCTTGGAAGATGAATTGGAACGGATCGGGCCGGCCGAAGTCCTGTACCGCGAAGACGATGGACGGTTTTCCCCCGACACCACCGCCCCGTGGTCCTGGACACGCCGACCGGCATGGACGTTTGCCCAGGACGCCGCCGAAGAAACATTGTGCAAACAGTTGGGCGTGCACAATCTGGACGGCTTCGGATTCGCCACCGAAGACGCACCGGCGATCGCCGCGGCCGGCGCGGTGATGACCTACCTGCAAGAAACCCAGCCGTCGGGTTTGGATCACTTTCGGTCTTTGACATCGCACCGTCAAAGCCGCGTCTTGCAAATTGATGCGGCCAGCCGACGTAGTCTGGAGATCACACGAACCCTGCGGACCGCATCGCGCGAAGGATCGTTGTTGGACGTGATCGACCGCACCTGCACGCCGATGGGTTCGCGGATGCTGGGCGACTGGGTGGCCGGTCCGCTGATCGAAATTGATCCGATCAACCACCGATTGGATGCGGTCGAAGAATTCGTCAACAACGAAAATTTACGGGACGATATCCGCGCGACTTTGAAGCAAACGTTCGACCTGACACGACTGCTTGCCCGATTGGCGACGGGTCGAACCGGGCCTCGTGATTTGCAACAAGTCGCACGCACGCTGGCCGGGCTGCCGACGTTGAAAGCTCGGTTGACCGACCGCAAACCGGCACAGTTGGTGCAGATCGAATCATCACTGCATCTGTGTCCCGAACTGCGTTCGAAGCTGGAACGTGGCTTGGCCGACGAATGCCCGCTGTCGGCCGCCGACGGTAACTTCATCCGCGAAGGCTACGACGAAGAACTGGATCAGCTGCGGGATTTGGCCAAAGGCGGCAAAGAATGGATTGCCGCGTATCAACAACGTCAAATGGACGAAACCGGCATCACCAATTTGAAGGTCGGTTACAACCGGGTGTTCGGCTATTACCTGGAAGTCAGCAACGCACATCGCGACAGCGTCCCGGACGACTTCATTCGCAAACAAACGCTGAAGAACGCCGAACGATACATCACACCGGAGCTGAAAGAGTACGAAGAAAAGGTGTTGGCGGCCGACGAAAAGGCCGCGGCACGCGAACAGCACATCTTCCAAGAACTTCGAACCGCGACCCATCAGCATTTGGCGATCCTGCAAGAAGTCGCCGATGCGATGGCACAGCTGGACGTCCTGGCGGCATTGGCCGAAATCGCCAGTCATCGCGGATGGGTGCGTCCCCAGTTGACCGACGATTCGATCCTGCGGATCGAAAACGGACGTCACCCGGTGCTGGACATCACCATGCCTCAGGGCGAATTCGTTCCCAACGACTGTGTGCATTCGCCCGAAGCGGGCATGATCCTGTTGATCACCGGCCCCAACATGGCGGGAAAGAGCACGTACATCCGCCAAGTCGCACTGATCACGCTATTGGCGCAAACCGGCTCGTTCGTGCCTGCCGACAAGGCGGAAATCGGGCTGACCGACCGGATCTTTGCCCGCGTTGGTGCCAGCGATGAACTGAATCGCGGGCAAAGTACGTTCATGGTGGAGATGGTCGAAACGGCGCGGATCCTGAACACCGCAACGTCACGCAGTCTGGTCATTCTGGATGAGATCGGACGAGGCACCAGCACCTATGACGGCCTCTCGCTGGCCTGGGCAATCACCGAATACCTGCACGAACAGATCGGTTGCCGGACACTTTTCGCAACCCACTATCACGAACTGACCCAACTGGAAGAAATGCTTCCGCGGGTTGCCAATTTGAACGTCGCCGTCAAGGAATGGAACGACGAAGTCGTGTTTCTGCATCGCATCGTCAGTGGCGGTGCGGACAAGAGTTACGGCATTCACGTGGCCCGCTTGGCGGGTGTTCCCAAGGCCGTTGGCGAACGCGCCAAGGATGTTCTGGCACAGTTGGAAGCGGATCACCGAGACGCGTTTGATCGTCCGACCATCAGCGCCCCGGATGACAACCAAGGCGGTGGGCAATTTCAATTGACGCTGTTCGGATTTGCTGATCATCCATTGCTGGAAGATTTGCAAAAACTGGACATCAACGCGATGACGCCGATGGACGCGTTGCAATTTTTGCAGGAAGCAAAAGAAAAATTGAAATCAGCCCGCGTCTGAATCGAAGAACAAAAGCGGTCGATCAACGAAGCTGAAAGAATCGCTTCGCATTCGCCGTGGTCGCATCCGCCAAGTGCTCCGGTGCAACACCGCGCACATCAGCCAAACACCGCAGCGTATGTTCAACGCGGGCCGGTTCGTTGGGGCGTTTCCCCCGCAGCGGCTCTGGACTGAGGTACGGCGAATCAGTTTCGACCAACAACCGGTCCTCCGGGACCATCGCGGCGACTTCGCGTAGGTCGTGGCTTTTCTTAAACGTGACCATACCTGCAAAGCTGATCATCATTCCAAGATCCAAACACTGTCGTGCTTGGTCGATGGTTCCGGTGAACGAGTGCATCACGCCGGCGGGTAATTTGGAACGGCTTTGCATCTGCTGCAAAATCAGTTCACAGCTCTCACGCATGTGAATCACCATCGGCAAGCCCGTCTGCAGGCACAAATCCATGTGCCGATCAAAATAGACCTTTTGGTCGTCGATGGGCGTGTCGTCCCAATAGCAATCCAAACCGGTTTCGCCGATCGCCCGCACCCCGGGACTGCCGGCTAGATCGGCGACAAACTGCCAATCGCCTTCGGCCGCCGAAGCCACCGAGTTCGGCTGGATTCCCACGACGGCGTACAAAAAATCGGGATACGCCGCGGCCAATTCGACCGCACGCACACTGGTCGGACGATCAATGCCGATCACGGCGATGCCGACCAGCCCGACCTGTTTCGCGCGATCGACCACCTGGTCAACGTTGTCGGCGAAATCGTCGATGTTCAGGTGCGCGTGGGTGTCAAACAGGGTCAACGTCATGATCGTTTCGCGGAAACGGGATTCGGTTCGAGGGGTTTTCGGCTTGGGTCGTGATCAAGCGGTGAAGAAGAAACGCGTGACGTGAAAGAAAATCGGCGCTGCAAAGCAGATGTTGTCGATCTGGTCCAACACTCCCGCGTGCCCCTGGACCAGCGTTCCCGTGTCCTTGACCCCGCGGTCGCGTTTGATCGCACTCATCGTCAACGTTCCCGCGCTGGCCATGATCGTGACGACGCCGCCCATCACACCGGCTTCCCATGGGTAAAACGGCGTGGCCCACGACAGGGCGGCGGCAATGATACCCGTGCTGACGATCGACCCCAGGACGCCTTCCCAAGTTCTGGACGCGTTGATCTTTTCGGCGATCACCGTTCGCCCGGCAAACACGCTCCAGGCACGCTCCATCACCAACGACAGTTGGGCGATCAGAACGAAGAAGATCATCACGCTCAGGTTGTTGCCTTCCCACGGAATTTTTTCGGCACCGCTGCGGATCGGTGTCCGCACCAATTCCAGGTCCAACAACGCCGGTGCGTGGCTTAGCGAGTAAACACAAATCAGCAGCCCTGATTGAATCTTGGCACTGCGTTCCAGGAATCGCTTGTAATCACCCGCGATCGCGGCCCGAGCGGGAATGAACAGGCTGGCGTAAACGGGAATGACGATGCTGTAGTAGTCGTAATAACCGCTGCCCAGCCCGATCAGGATGTATTGCAGTGGGGTGAAGATGAAAAAGATCCAAAACAACGTCCGGTGATCTCCACGACGTGTCGGCGTCATGGTGATGAATTCTCGTAATGCCCAAAACGACACCAAAAAGAACAGCACGACGACCCCGATGCGGTGAAGCAACAGCCCGATCGCAAAGATCGCCAGCATCATCCACCACACACGGATCTTGTAGTTGAACCGCGTGATTAAGGTGTTTTCGACACCCAGTTTTTCACGGCGTGACAAGAACCATCCGACGACACTGGCGATCCCCAGCGTTCCCAGAATCAAGGCCAGCAACAAATACGTCGGGGTCAGCGATGCCGACTGGGCAGCCTGTTGCACCGGAGTCGCCGGCATCGAAACCGTGGCGGCAAAATTCGTCATGATCCACCTGTGCCCTGCGGTCCAATGACGTCTGGGGCGAATTCAAAATCGCAAACTGAATCAGATCGCGGCGCCCCCGCTGGTCACGCCGCCGTATGCGAACCCATGGTCAGTCGGCGGCGTTAGGCCAACTTGGCCGTGACCGCCTGGCCCATGACTTCGGTGCTGACCGAATCACCTCCGCGGGCGATATCCGCGGTCCGCAATCCGTCGGCCAGGACTTCCTGAACGGCGGATTCGACCGCCGCGGCTTCTTCATTCAAGTCCAACGAATGACGCAGCAACATGGCGGACGCCAGAATCGTCGCCAGCGGATTGGCGATGCCTTTGCCGGCGATGTCCGGTGCGCTGCCGTGGATCGGTTCGTACAATCCGGGACCACCATCGCCCAGCGAAGCACTGGGCAACATGCCCAGCGAACCCGGCAACATCGATGCTTCGTCGGTCAAAATGTCACCGAACATGTTCCCGGTCACCACGACGTCAAAATCGGCCGGACGATTGATCAAGTGCATCGCCATCGCGTCGACCAAGACGACGTCGTACTGCACCTCGGGAAATTCATCAGCCATCACGCGTGCGGCGGTACGACGCCAAAGCCGGCTGGGTTCCAACACGTTGGCCTTGTCGACACTGGTCAAGCGGTTGTCGCGACCCTGAGCCGCTTTGGCGGCCAAGCGAACAATACGCTCCACTTCCGGAACGCTGTAGACCATCGATTGATAGGCCGATTCGTGTCCATCGACTTCTCCGCTGCCCGACTGGCCGAAATAGATCCCGCCGGTCAATTCGCGGAAGAACAGAATGTCCGTTCCTTTGATGATGTCGGGCCGCAGCGGTGAAGCGTCGGCCAATTGATCGAACATCTTGATCGGACGCAGGTTGGCGAACAGCCCCAGTTCCTTGCGGATCCGCAACAACCCGGCTTCGGGGCGTGTCTTGGCATTGGGGTCGTCCCATTTGGGTCCACCAACGGCGCCCAGCAGAATCGCATCGCTTTGCCGGCAAGCGTCCACGGTGTCCTGAGGCAGAGGATCGCCGGTTTCATCGATGGCGATCCCACCGATCAGACAACTGGTGTACTGGAATTCATGGCCAAACCGCTTGGCGACCACTTCCAAAACGCTCTTGGCCGATTCCACGATTTCCGGCCCGATGCCATCGCCGGGCAACAAGACAAGGTTGGCTTTCAAGGGGATGCTTCGTCACAAACAGGGGGATTGAACGGGGAAAATTGGCCGACGGCGCTCCATCAGAACACCGAACGGTATCGCCGGGGACGCGTCAGCTTAAACCAAGCCGGCCGGATGACGTAGACGGGCCAAATCCAGTTCCACCGCCCGCCAAACACGGTCGGCCGAATTTGCCGGCGACCACGGCTTCGGATCGACCGGCACAATCCGCAAAGTCGAACAAGACGATCCCCGGTCACAGGCCCGGCGGTGACGGTGACAGGTCACGTTACCAAGTGGCAAGCAAAGATTAGACAGTCACCTGGTCAGACAAAACCAGTAACGACACCCGCCCGCGGTCCGATCTGCCGTCTGTACACCCGCGTTTTCGCAGGACACGCCCGATGCTTACGCCCATGGTTCCCACATCAATCGAAGCAACCGTCGGCCCGGTCGCAGTCATGGCGACGCCCAAAGCCAAAACGCCGGTGGCGATGCGGACCACCAAGGTTTTGCACTTGGTCAACGGCGAACACTTTGCCGGTGCCGAACGTGTCCAATCGCACTTGGGACGATGCCTGCCGTCGCACGGATTCTTTGCCGATTTCGCATGCGTCAAACCAGGTCGCTTTTCTGAAATGCTGCATGAAAAACGCGGGGCATGGGGCAGCGCTTTCGACGTTCCGATGTCGGGCCGATTCGACATGGCCGTGACGGGTCGAATCGCGACACTGGTCAAAGATCACGGATACGAATTGCTGCATGCCCACACACCGCGGACCGCGTTGTTGGCGGCGATCGTGTCGCGTTTGACGTCGCGTCCCTGGGTGTATCACGTGCACAGCCCAGCATCGCGTGATTCCGATCGACCTTGGCTGAATCGGATCAACGCGTGGACCGAAAAGGCCGCTTTGCGTAGCGCCGATCACCTGATCACCGTGTCCGAAAGCCTGCGAGACCATTGCCGGGCCGGTGGCATCGCCGACGATCGCATCAGCGTGGTCCACAACGGCGTGCCCGGCATCCGACCGCGTCGGGAACGTTTTCCAAGTGTCGGACAGCGATGGACGATCGGCATGATCGCGTTGATGCGGCCGCGAAAAGGCGTGGAGGTCGCGTTGGACGCGTTGGCTCTGTTGCGACAGTCAGGCCACGATGTCGTGCTCCGGTGCATCGGTCCGTTTGAGACACCGGAATACGAACGCCAAGTCAAACAGCAAGCCGATGGCTTGAATCTGGGCGACAACGTCCAGTGGGTGGGCTTCACCGATGACGTCCCCGCGGCGCTATCGCAATTGGACGCCATGCTATTGCCAAGCCTTTTCGGCGAAGGGCTGCCCATGGTCGTACTGGAAGCAATGGCCGCAGCGGTTCCGGTGATCGCGACGCACGTCGAAGGCACCCCCGAAGCGATCACCGATGGTGTCGAAGGCTTGCTGGCCGAAGCCGGAAATGCCGAAAGCCTAGCGGACAAGATCACCGAATTGGTCACCGGTCGCCATGACTGGACCGCTATGTCCGAAGCCGCCTATCAACGTCACGGTCGGCAGTTTTCGGACTTGGCCATGAGCAATGGGGTCGCCGATGTTTACCGACGTGTGCTGGACATCGATTAAATCCATCAATCGATCGCACCATCGAATTGCACGACTTACGCATACCGTCGCCGCCGACGGCCAGCGAAATTCGACCGAATAGATTCAAAAGCGATAGATCGCTTGATCGGTGCGAATCAGCAGCGAATCGTCCACCGCCACCGGCGACGCCATGATCTGTTCGCCCAAGTGATTTTCTTGGACCAAGTCGAATTCTTCGCCCGGACGGACGACGAAGACGTCACCATCGTGGTTGGCAAAGTAGATTCGGCCACCGGCCAACAGCGGTGAAGCCGAAAAATTGCCTCCCAGCCGTTTCTTCCAAACAACGCTGCCGTCTTCGGCGGCAAAACAGGAAGCCACGCCGGAATCATCGACGATGTAAAGCAGCCCATCTAACAACAACGGCGACGGCTTGGTCGGCACACCCCGTGACACCGTCCAGCGGACGTGCGTGTTGCTGACGTCGCCGTTACCGGTCACATCGACCGCCCACAATTCTTTGCTGCCAAAGCCGGTGGCAAAGATCACCAGATCCTGATGCACCACCGGACGCGGCACAACCGAAAACCCGCTGCCGTGATCCACGCGCCAGATTTCTTTACCGCTGGACGGGTCCAACGAAATCATCCATTGGGCGCCCATGCAGATCAGTTGATCACGTCCCTTGGAATCTTCAATCGCGATGGGAGTGCAATAGGATTTTCGCTGGTCACCATTGCTGGCCCGCATCGGCGGACGATCGGCCTTCCAAATGGTTTCGCCGGTCGCTTTGTCCAGTGCCACAACATACTGCTGCTCCATCCCGTCTTGGATCAGGATCAGTTTGTCGTCGTACACCATTGGCGAACTGCCGGGTCCGACCGCATGCTTCAGCGGCAAGACTCGTGACCACACGACGTCGCCACTGTCACGGTCAATGCAAAAGGTGCCAAACGTGCCGAAGTGGCAAAAAACGGAACCGCCGTCGATCACGGGCGTCGGTGACGCGTAACTGTTCAGCGAGTGAATCGCGTCAGGTTGCTGAACCGTGGTCAGGTCGATCGTCTTGGTCAGACTGCCCGACTGCAAATCGACGGCCAACAATTTCAATTTGATCGAAGCAGCGATCGCAAGGGTGCGAAACTTCTTTTCATCGTTGTCCGTTTTTCGCAGCAACTCCAAGCGTTCTTCTTCGGTCGGCTGACGTTCCACCGCGGTGGTCATCCAAACCACTCCATCGGCAACGACTGGTGACGACCAACCTTTGCCGACAAGCTCCGTCCGCCAAAGCGACGTTGTTTCGCCACCGAATTCGACGGGCGGATTCTGTTGCATCGCGACGCCGTCACCACTCGGCCCGCGGAACTGTGGCCACCAAGCCGCCTTGGCCGCGCTGCCGGAGGGTTCCGCAGCGGGCAAAGCGGCATGATCTCCGCCGGAGACCAACAACATGATCGTCGCGGCCGAAACGCCGCGCAGCATCCACTTCATCGATTCATTCTTTCTGGAAGTTGACAATATCAATGGGAGCACGTCGGCGTTGCGGGCCGAACTACTTCGCCTGGCGGTTGATCGGTTCGTCCACGACCATCGCCTTGGGAAACGCCGCTGCATCATTCCCGCCGCGGTCGTCCCAACGCTTGTTCTGGCTTCTGCCCGCGGGCTGATTCATCGGAATGTCCATCCCGCCGGCCTGACCAAGCATGGAATACAGCTGGTTTTCCATTTCCTGAACCACGTTTTGATATTCAGGATCATGGATCAAGTTCTGGGTTTCCTTCGGGTCCTTTGACAAATCGTACAGTTCGTCGGTATCCCACAATCCGTAATACGTGATGTATTTGAATCGATCCCCTCGCAACGCGAATTGCGTCGGTGATTGGGGAAAGTTCTTTTCCCAGTAATACACGTACAAGAAGTAGTCACGCCACGGCTGATCCGCATCATTCGGCAATTCCAAGAAACTGCGACCATCCATGTATTCGGGGGTCGTCAACCCGGCGGCATGCATGATCGTCGGGCCGACATCAATGTTCCCGATGACTTGTTCGACAACCTTGCCGCCGTCATACAGATCGGGACACTGCATCATCATCGGAACACGAATGGATTCTTCGTAGGAAACACGTTTATCAATCAAACCGTGTTCCCCCCACATGAAACCGTTGTCGCCCATGTAGACAATCAATGTTTCGTCATGGATGCCCTTATCTTTCAAACGCTGCAACACCCGGCCGACGCTATCGTCAACGGCCAGCAACGATTCACAGTAACGCCGATACAAGTAATCCAGTCCACGATCACTGTGGTACGAAAAATCGATGCCGTGCCAGCTGTTGCGTTGATCACGAACCCATCGTGGTGAATTGTTTTCGGCGGTGATGTCTTTGCCACGAGGCAAAAAGCTTAGGTCAGCATCGGCATATCGATCTTGGTGACGCTCGGCTGGGGTAAAGTTCGCGTGAACCGCCTTGTGCGACAGATACATAAAGAAAGGTTGATCGTCGCTTTGTTGATCTAACCAATCCAACGCGTAATCGGTCAGTTCGTCGGTGATATAGCCTTTCTGTTTGACCCTTTCGCCGTTGACGTTCAACGTGTAATTGGGGCCTGGCGGCAGGTAGTTGCCTTGACCGCGAAAACTGACCCAATGGTCAAAGCCCGGTCTTGGATCATCGTTTCCGCCACCCATGTGCCATTTGCCGAAGAACCCGGTGTTGTATCCGGCTTGTTGCAAGTATTGCGGAAAGAACAAGGTGCCCTCGGGAACGGCACGGTTGTTGTCGATCACACGGTGTTTGTGGGTGTACAGACCGGTCAGAATCGACGCGCGGCTGGGCGAACACAGCGATGTCGTGACAAACGCATTCTTTAGATGAACACCGTTGGATGCCAGCGAATCCAAGTGCGGGGTTTCCAAAAAGGGATGCCCCATGAAACTCATCGCATCATAGCGATGGTCATCGGTCAAAATGAAAATGACGTTGCGCGGCTGGACTCCGGCACGTTGCTGAACCGATGGCAAATCATCGCCTTGAGCGAACACCAAGCCGTTGGACAAACACGAAGCAAGACACCACGCCGACAAACACAGCGTGAAAACAACAGGTCGGAACATCATTCCGGAATTCTCGAAATCGGTGCGGGGGGGCAAATCAGGAAGGGTCGCTGCAGCAGCGGCGACGTCAAGCGAAGCGCGCATTCTAAACCAAACCGCGTCGCTTTGCGTCCCGCCCCGATTTCATCCCATCGGCGATCCCGTCGTTCACCAAGTCCCGCGGAAGACCTCGGTCGCTCCGCCGGTCATGAACACATGATCGCTGTCTTCATCCCACCGCAGTGTCAGGTCGCCACCGAGCAAGTGATTCAAGATGGTTCGTTCGGTTCGTCCCGTCAAAACACCGGCGACACAAACCGCCGACGCACCGGTGCCACACGCCCAAGTTTCGCCGCTGCCCCGTTCCCAAGTCCGCTGTCGGACTTCGGTCGGTGACAGGACTTCGACAAATTCGACGTTTACACGTTTTGGAAAACGGGGATCGTTTTCCAACTGTGGGCCAATCTTCAGCACCCATTCGTCGTCGGCATGATCAACGAACACGACACAGTGCGGGTTGCCCATCGAAACACAGGTCACGGGAAAACGACGTCCGTCGACTTCCACTTGCACGTCAACGACATGAGGGTCGCCCGAAATCAGTGTCGGTATCCGTTCGGGCTGCAGAATCGGCTTGCCCATGTCAACGGTGACCTGACAAACCTTTCCGTCGTCATCGCATTGCGTTTGGATCGTATAAACCTGGCCCCCCGATTCGATGGTCAGCGGCGATGCGTTGGCGTACCCGCGGTCCTGGACCAACTTGGCGACACAACGAATCCCGTTGCCACACATTTCGCTTTCGCTGCCGTCAGCGTTGAACATGTGCATCCACGCGTCGGCCTGTTCGCTGGGACGAACCAAAATCAGCCCATCAGCCCCCACTCCGAAACGGCGATGGGAAATGCGTCGCGCCAATTCCGGCAGATCCGACGGCACGGTTTGATCGAAGCAATCGACATAAACATAGTCGTTGCCCGCACCGTGCATTTTGACAAATTCCATGAGACCTTTCGCGTGTTGGGTGGGGGTGTTCTTTAGACGAGCGAACCTGTCGTCAACGGGTTCGCGATGCGATGGCCGCCAACCTGACCGTGTAGGAAGCATCCAAGTGCACCAACACACGAGCAAGTACCAACAACGGGCGTGATCGCCGATCCGAAGCGACGGTGCCCCGACCGGCCCGGCAAGATTATTCGACGGGCTGTTCGTTCAACCACTGGATCCAGCCTGCCAGATCGCTTTCGTCAATCGCCGGCTTTGGAAGTGACGGCAACTTGTTACTTCCGGGAACGCCCGGGGTCTGGGCACGTACGGTCAAAAGGCCATTGATGTCGACTTCGAAGCCGATC
This sequence comes from Crateriforma spongiae, assembly GCF_012290005.1. NCBI lineage: Bacteria > Pseudomonadati > Planctomycetota > Planctomycetia > Pirellulales > Pirellulaceae > Crateriforma > Crateriforma spongiae. The sequence continues at coordinate 1,009,443 of NZ_JAAXMS010000001.1, read as the reverse complement.
ATGCGAGCCCGTTTGGCCGACGAATCCTTCGCCAAATCCAAGTCGAAATCATATTGTCCCAGGGATTGCCAGTGTTTGCCAAGAGGCCCGGAGCTTTCGACCAGGGACAGCGTCAACGATTCCTTTTGTTTCCCGGCACTGATTCGGCGATTCGTCCGAGCCGGCAAGATCGTGCCTCGCGGAATGATGGGCAGAATGCGGCTGCGTCCCTGCGCGTCTTCGACCAGAACGCCGATCTGTTGGCTGGCCACGTTTCGCGGCGGCATCGGGATATCACCGCGACCGGGCAATTCACCTGAAAGGCAAATCGCTGCACCACAAGCCACATCATGGCGATCCGCCATCGTGACATTCGCGGCGGCAGGAACCCCGGCAAAGATTCGCTTCTTCAATTCCGGCATCCGCAACAGCGGTCCCAGACCGACCACATGGTCAACTTCGTCGGGCCGGATCGACGCGCGTTCACAGGCCTGTTGGATATGTTCGGTGACTTGGTCGATCAAGTCTTCACATCGCAGCATCCACTGCATGCGATCCACGACGACGGACACGGGATGCGATGCGGCTTCGATCGTAATCTTGACGCTGGGCAACATGATCAGCGACTGAATCGCACGCTCACATGCGGTCTGCAACCGAGCGGCTCGTCGCAGGGTTTTTCGTGGATCCAGATCGATCGACCGGCTGTACATCTCCGCGGCCAAGTCGACCAGACGTTGAATCCAGATCAGTGTGCCGTGGTTCCAATGCCCACTGGCCCCCAACTGTTCCAGCCGACCGTTTTCACACCGAACGACCACCGCCTCGCATGCCTGGCCGGTCAGTCCGACAAACAACACATGACGGCTTTCGTCGCCCGGCATGGGTTCGGATTCGGCCGGGTCATCCAACACCAACGGATTGTCGTCCGTGGGGGCCGATGCAGTTCCGCCACATTGATGTTGCATCATCATCAATTGCACGCACGCCAAGGATCGGTCCACCAAGCGAACCGAACGCAGGCCGGCGATGGTCGCCGATTGCATGATGCTGCGGCGATGCAGCTGGTCATAAATCGATGGGACAGTGATCGCCACCGCTTCGGGCGGCTGTTTGCGATTCCACGCCTGACGCATCGCGCGGCGGATCATCGCGCCCATCAAGACTTCCGGTGGACAATTGCGTCCACAAACTTGCCGACCGATTGTTGGCTGGCCGAAATACATCGGCAAACACCGAATCACTTGGTCGGGATTGGTCGATTGCCGCTGAGTTGCGACGTCACCGAATCGCATCGTCCCGTCGCTGCCGGTCATCACCATTCGAAACAGCGGTTGGCCCAGTTCGCCGGGCGTCAAATTCCGCAGCGATCCGCTTAAGTCCGCACTGGCGGCGGCCAAGTCGAACATTCCCAGATCCAAACCGACAATCTCGGTCCGACGCGCCACGGTGGATTCACCGCCATAGGTCGAACCGCCAATGATCGTGCTGCTGTCTTGTGCGATCGCCTGCATGGGCGCCAACTGTTGCAGCCAAGACGGCGCGGAATCCGATGCGACGTAACCTGACAGGTCTTCGATCACTTCATCCAGCGAGTTGTATCGGGCGCCCGGTGACTTTGCCATCATGCGTCGAAACACGTTGGCAAAATTCATGTCGACGTCATCGCGGATCTGCATCAGATCGGGAATTTCGCCGTGGCGATGACCGTACACTTGGTCCAAGAATTCGCCGGGATATGGCGTGCGTCCGGTCAACAAGAAATACAGCGTCGCCCCCAACGAATAGATATCGCTGCGTGAATCAATCGATTCGGGGTCTTCCAACTGTTCGGGCGACATGAACGACAGGGTGCCGATCAGCTTTCCCGGTCGGCGTTTGACCCGTGATTGTTTTTTGCCAGCGGTTTTGTCATCGCCGTGGTTTTGCGATTTGGCATCGGCCGCACTGGTTCCTGCGTCGGTCTTAGCCGACGGCCGAATCGCGTCGACCGCTAGCGAGCTGATTTGGGCCAAACCCAGATCCAATACCTTGACCGTCCCGTCGGTGGTTCGCATCAAGTTTCCCGGCTTGACGTCGCGGTGCACCACGCCGGCCCGGTGCGCGTGCAGCAACCCCAGCGCGGCTTGCCGAATGACATCCGCCGCATCGCCGACGGTCAGTGGCCCGCCTTCGGAGACGATCTGGGTCAACGTTTTTCCATCGACGTATTCCATCGCCAGATAGGGCACACCATCTTGTTCGCCCGCGTCAAACGCGGTGACGATGTTCGGATGCATGACGCGAGAGGCGGCACGGACCTCCGAAAAGAATCGTTCGATTGCTTTGGCATCGCCCAGCCGGTGAACGGGCAGTGTCTTCAGCGCGACGGTTCGCTGCATCCGCACATGTTCGGCCAAGAAGACTTGGCCCATGCCGCCGGAGCCCAACAGCGACTTGATTTCGTAATCGCCCAGGCGGTCATGGACCTCCAGGACGTCATCGGCCGAATCACCAGAAGAAACTTCGAACAACCCCGCTTCGGTAAAGTCGTGTGAACCCGCCTCCCCATCGCCGGTGGACCATTCTCGGGTCGCATCGTCGTCGCGAAAATCGCCGGTTGGTGGATTTGCGGACACGTTGGGATCAAATACCAGATGGATGACGGCCGGGACGGTGAACATTCAATACAAAATTCGGCCGCACGGTTCGCGGTGGGGCGACCGCCGGGGTCGTCACACCGCATTGGCTAACGTTTAATGGTGCGGAACCTGATGCCTGACTACGGGGGCAACATTCACGTCGGCCGTGAGGCGCGAAAAAACACCGGTTCGGACGTCGAAAATCGAATCGCCCAACACCGGGACGATCCGCCCATCGAACGCAAACCGAGCCGTGATCGTACCCGTCGACGTGCGAATCGACGAACCCACGGGGTCGGCGGAAACACCGATGTGTCAACAGGTCGCCCCTTCGCTTGGCGGTTCCCATTCTAGCCACCGTGCCGGATGATCCAGGTTTCGCAGCCCCAACGCGAGCCCGAGAAAGCCGATCCGGCATCCGCAGTTTTTGGACTTTTTGCTTGATGACAGATTTACCGATCGTGCGAATTGCCACGCGTGAGAGCCCTTTGGCGATGTGGCAGGCGCGTTTCGTTGCCCAGAAACTGACGGATGCCGGCTACGACACTCGTCTGGTCCCACTGGTCAGTGGTGGCGATGTCGACCAGCATCCGATCGACGGATCGCGGAGCGTCGGTTTGTTCACCAAACGGATTCAGCAGGCATTGATCGAAGACGAAGCCGATGTGGCGGTGCATTCGCTGAAGGATTTGCCGACCGAACCGGACGAGCGTTTCACGTTGGCCGCCGTGCCGACCCGCGAAACGGTTAGCGACAGTCTGGTTTCGCCCCAGCGATACGACGTGGACACTTTGCCGAAAGCGTCGGTCGTCGGCACGGGCAGTCGCCGCCGCATGGCCCAGTTGAAGGCGCTGCGAAACGACTTGGACATTCGGCCGATCCGTGGCAACGTCCAAACCCGACTTTCGAAACTGAACAGCGGCGAATTCGATGCAATCCTGTTGGCCGAAGCCGGCATCCGTCGGCTGGAGATGAACGACCTGCCGCGTCAAACAATTGAGCTTTCACAGATGCTGCCGGCACCGGGGCAGGGTGCGCTGGGTATCGAAGTTCGCGCCGGTGACACAGCGACACTGGATGCGGTTTCAAAACTGGACGATCCCAACAGTCGGCTGTGCGTCACAGCGGAACGAACCATTCTGTCGCAATTGCACGGCGGTTGTCTGGCGCCCATCGCCGTGCTGGCAACCATCGTTGACGATCGCGTGAACGTCCACGCTCGCGTCTTGTCACACGACGGCCGACAATGCTTGAACGAAACGGGTGAATTGGATTCTCCCGATGCGAAATCGACGATCCAGTTGGCCACCAACATTGCGAACCGGTTGATCGAATCAGGAGCCAGAGAAATGATCGAACAAGAACGATCGTCCAACCTGTAACCCATCACCGTCACATCAAAAGCCTCAACGCCTGACATACACAGCAATCACTGCACAGGTCCCACGACATGACATCGATTTCATTGACGGCCGCCGCCGGCGAAAAGAGCCGTGCCGCTTTCGAATCCGCGCGACAACTGATGCCCGGTGGGGTGAACAGCCCCGCACGCGCTTTCGGCGCCGTGGGCGGAACACCGCTGTTCATCGATCACGCCAAAGGCCCGCACCTTTTCGACATCGATGGCAATCGGTACTTGGACTACATCGGATCATGGGGCCCCATGATTTTGGGTCACGCCCAAGACGAAGTGATCGATGCCATCACCGCAGCCGCATCGCGTGGGACCAGCTATGGCGCACCCACGGAAGCCGAATCGGTGCTTGCGCAACAGATCATCGACGCGGTGGATTCAATTGAAAAAGTGCGTCTGGTCAACAGCGGCACCGAAGCGACGATGAGCGCGATTCGCGTGGCACGTGGCGCCACCGGTCGAGACAAAGTCATCAAGTTCGCCGGCAACTATCACGGCCACGTCGACAGCCTTTTAGTCGCCGCCGGCAGCAGCGCGGCAACCTTGGGCACGCCCGATTCCCCCGGTGTGACCGCGGGCGCCAGCCGCGACACCATCGTCCTGCGATACAACGACGTCGATGCCATCACCCAGTGCTTTGCCGATCATCCCGGCCAAATCGCAGCCGTGATCATGGAACCGGTGGTCGGAAACATGGGGTGCGTGCCGGCCAGCGAGGTCTTCATGAAAGAAGTCCGTCGGCTGACCGCCGATGACGGATGCGTGCTGATCTTTGATGAAGTGATGACCGGATTCCGATTGGCTTACGGCGGTGCACAAGAACGCTATGGGATCACCCCCGACATGACGACGCTTGGCAAAATCGTCGGCGGGGGCATGCCGCTGGGCGCCTACGGCGGCCGAAAGGACATCATGGATCAGGTGCTGCCCGCCGGAAAAGTCTTTCAAGCGGGAACCCTAAGCGGCAATCCGGTGGCCGTAGCAGCCGGCAGCAAGACCCTGGAAATCTTGAAACGCCAACCGCCCTACGAACAACTGGAACGTCTGGGCAAAAAGTTAGCCGATGGTTTGGACGCGGCGGCAACGTCGGCCGAGATCCCGCACCAAGTCCAACAAGTCGGCAGCATGATGACGCTGTTCTTTCACGATCAACCGGTCAACAGCTGGGACGAAGCCGATCATTGCGATCGCGATCGGTTCGCCAAGTACTTTTGGGGCATGATCGGCCAGGGCGTCTACATGCCATGCAGCCAATTCGAAGCGTTATTCTTCAGCCGCACGCACACCGAAGCGATGATCGACGAAACGATCGAAGCGGCGCAACAGGTCTTGGCCGCGATCGCATCTGATTAACCCACCTTCACACGGCTAGATCGGTGCGGCAACCGGTTCGTCGGCACCGCTGAATGAATCGGCCGCAACGTGATCCGCGTTCGCACCGACGTCGGTATCGCCGTCGCTCTGTCCCTGGGATTCATCCGCCGCGTTCGGTTCGGATTCCTCCGACGCCTCCTGGGCATCGGGTGTTTCCACAATGGCCTGGACAAACAGCGGCCGCAAATCATCGCGAATCGCCATTTGTTGTAAACGTTCAATGAACGCTTGGCTCAACCGGGTCCCCTTGGACAACAGCAGGGAACCATCGCGGGTTTGGACGTTTTGCGCCAGGATCATGCCTTCTTTCAACGCGTAAGGTCGAATTTCAACATCCGGTCTTTCATCGTCCGGTGCCGAGAATTCCGACACGTCCAACCTGGCCGCCGCATCCAATACGGACTTGGCAAGCCCAGGGATTGCGTGCGTCAATTGAGTCAAAGCCCGGTCAGGCTTCAGCCCACTTCGCAAATGAAATTCGTACACGATCGCGGTACGAAGCAACAAAGCGCCGGCTTCGATTCGCGTTTCGCGGGACTGTTCGGGATGATCGGGAATTCGACTGGCATTGGGATGCCGGCGAACGATTTCCGCCACATCAGTCAAACGCGGAATATTGGCGATCAAGCGACCAGCGATCTCGGCTTCCGAATCGATGCAAACACCATAAGTGTCGGAACGGTCCTGGTCATGTTCGCCCACGACGACCCGGCCGATGTTGGCAAGCGATGCGGCGACGCGATAATCCCAAGGTTTGCCCAGGCCCATCTGATCTGCCAATTCGTCCACGAACCGCATCACGGTGTGCGAACGCTGGAAAACGATGGGATGCGTCAATTCCAAGATTTCCGTCAATACGGTCAGTGCACCGCCAAAGGTGCGGCGTAGCAAATCTTCGCGACCATTGAGCAAATCATATTGCATCAATCCATCTTCGATCGCGCGATGCAGCACCGAACTGTGACATGGTTTGTGAAGCAATCGGAACACCTGACCAACGTTGACCGCGTTGCACGCGGTCGTCAGATCTTGGTTACCAGTCAGCATCATGTAGATGCTGTCGGGGAACTTCTTCCGTGCTTCTTTGATCAATTGCAAGCCGTCCATCTGCGGCATTCTCATATCACAGATCACAACACCGAACGGGTCTTGATGCTCCATCATCTGCAGAGCCATTGCCCCCGAAGAAGCCGTATGAATTTCAAACGTCCCTTCGAAGCGACGCGCCACCGCGTCGAGCATTTTTTGTTCGTCGTCGACGAATAAGACTCGATCGTTCATCTTTCATTCACCCCATCTGTGATTCGACAAGACAGCCGTTTCGTTCGTTTGTTGGTTCGTTTTCATCTGGATTGTTCAGGTGATGATCAAATCATCGGTGTCCTGCAATGAATCCAACACGTTTGGATCTTCGTCCAGCCAAACGTCTGGGTCACCCAAGTCCCGAGAGTAGGATTCCGATTCACCATCGCTTTCACGTTCAATAGGCAAAGAAACCGTAAACGTCGTTCCCACCCCCGGTTCGCTATCGACCAGCAGTTTGCCTTGATGTTTTGCCACCACGATGTCATACGAAATCGTTAATCCCTGTCCCGTCCCCTTGCCGACGTCTTTGGTCGTAAAGAACGGATCGAAAATGCGTTCGATGGTGGCTTCGTCCATCCCTGAACCGTTGTCGCTGACACTTAAGATGACCTGATCATCTTGTCGGCGCGTTTCGACTCGAATCACCCCGCCTTGGGAATCGTCGGATTCCAAACGTTCGCTGATCGCATCAGAAGCGTTGACGACCAAGTTCAAAACGACTTGGCTGATCTCGGCCGACCGGCATTGAATTTCTGGAAGATCAGCTTCCAGATCTTTCACCAATTCGGCGTGATACTTGTAGCGATTCTTCGACAGCGTGATGGCGCCCACCACCAGCCGATTCAGATCGGCCCACTGATAGGTGGCTTCCCCCGGGTGCGATAACTCCTTCATCGCGCGAGTGATGCCGGTCACTTGATCAAATCCTTCGCGACAATCCTGCAACGCTTCGGCGACCATTTGTTGCAGTCGTTGGATACGCTGTGCCGGTTGGTCCATCGAATCGCATCGATCGGGGTCCTCGTCATTGCCGCCATCGTTGGCTTGTTCCAAGAACGTACCGAACTCGTCCATCCATTCGGCCAACGAATCAATGTTGTCCCCGATGTACTGCATCGGCGTATTGATTTCGTGAGCGATTCCGGCGGCCAATTGTCCTATGGCTTCCAGCTTTTGCGATTGCCGCTGGCCGTGTTCGGTTGCGACCTGTTCCGTCACGTCGTTGAAGATCACCACGCCGCCGTTGACGTGTTCGCTATCAAACGCGACCGCGCCCAACAACAGCCAACGGTCATCGCCGCCCACCTGCACACGAAATTGACGATTGGGAATGTCTTCGCCGTTGACCGCGCGCCCCAGCGGGCATTGGAATTCCGATTCCGCATTCCCGTCGTCTTCTTGGAAACGCCAGATTGCGTCCACCTGGTCCACACGTTTCAAGTCATCACAACTGGCCGCCAGCAGTTTTTCCGCCTTCGCGTTGAAGCAAGTGACGTTTCCGTCAGGTCCGGCGGCGATGACCCCCGCCGGAATGTGCTGGACGATCGTATCCAGCAAGGTTTTCTGTTGTGTCAATTCCTGCTGAAGCTTTGCTTGTCGCTGTTCGGCTTCCACCTGAGAAGTGACATTGGTTTGGATGCTGATGTACTTGGTGACATCGCCGTCTTGATTCCGAATAGGCCTAACTTCCAAATCGTTCCAATAGGGAGTTCCGTCCTTTTTGTAGTTCAAGATTCGCGTGCGAAAACCGAGATCTTTACGGAGCGCCGCTCGCATCCTTCGGATGATCTTGGGATCGGTCAGGGGCCCCTGCAGAAACTTACCGGGCGACAACCCAACGACTTCATTCAGGGTGTACCCCGTGTTTCGTGTGAACGCTTCGTTGACCCATTCGACACGAATTTTTTCGTCGGTAATCGCGACGGAATTCACCGTGTACTTCGCCACCAGCGCCAGCTTTTCCGCCTCCAGACGTTTCTCTTCGGTCGCTTCGAACGTCCGGATCAACAGCCTTCGTACTGCGACCGCCAACCCCACAAAGGTCACGCACAAAATCACGCCCAAGACAACCATCGTCCAAATGGCGGATTGCAACGGGTTCCCCACTTCGGCGGTGCGTTGGGAATCGTCACCAGACAGGGCGACCAACCGATTTGCAACGTTCGTGCTGACTTGCGTTACCAGACCGGTCAGGCGTTTCTGTGATGCAGCGATCTGTTTTTGATTTTCGATCACCTTGAAACGCAGGCAGAAGATGCTTTCGCAATCCGGGTGAAAAAACAAATCGGCAGATTTAGAATGATCGAAAGCAGCCTGTCGAAGTTTGGCAAAGTCATCGATCGTCGCGATCGCCTGAGCATCGTCTAGCTCGGCAAGCCGGTGAAGCGAAAGCTCCAAACGCATCAACAATGGTCGATAAGCGCCTTCACGCAATCGAAGCAGGTCGCTGACGTTGGACGCAACTTTCGTGCGTTCCAAGTAATGCAAAGCGTCGCTGCATTCCAAGATGGTTGCTTGAACGTTGCGGTGGATTTCGTCTCCCGGTGAAATGATCCCATTCAAACGGTAGCGTCCTTCGACGGACTCAGCGGCGGAACGGATTCGCAACAAAGCATCTCGTGCGACGCGAAACTGTTGCTTCAACACTTGCAGATCGCCGCGCAGGACCTCGCTGGATCTCCCCAAGTCTCGGATTTCAAGAACGATTTCATCCAGGGAATCGTACAGTTTCTGGCACTGGCAGTCGTCGGGACGATGCTGCTGGCCGCAATCGACGAACTGTAAAGCTTCGCGCAGTTGATCACGTTCCCTTTCTGCTTGACCGCCGACCTGTTCCCAATCCTGCCGCTCGGGACGCAATACGATGTTTTCAATCGAACTGCGGAAACGCCGGGTCTGATCGACCAGCTCGCGTGCTCGGATCTCAGCTTTGGCCGCTTGCAAACGTTGGTCGTTCAGCCGCTGAAGCGTCACCACGCAGCTGACCAGCAAAATGATTCCCGAGACGACCCCGGCAACAAGCATTGCCGTAATGGGTTTATGGGGTGGAATGACTCGATGCATTACAACGCCTCCGATGCAAAGATCTGATCCCACGTTTCATATTGGACTCCCGATGACGTCAGCCGGGTGGCCCAGATCCGCTTGCCATCAGCGTTTTGCAGACTGCGGAATTCTTCCAACCAGGGAACCGGCGTGGTCCCCGTGAAGATGTTTTCAACGGCCTGAACCACCGATTTCCGGTTCGGATGGACTTCCAATGAATCGACGGCATGCACCCACGCGGATCCAAGCAAATAGCCTTCGAATGATGCGGGATTCGGATGCGATTGTGGAGCAAAGTCTTTCAATGCATCGCGATACCGGATGGCAATATCGTGGTTTGAAAGCGGATCCGGGACCACTTGAGTCGCGATCACTCGCCGATCGTCGACGGCGATGACACGTGCCAGTGAATCCGTTTGGACGAAACTGATACAGATGATCCAGCCGCGATAGCCATGGCGTCGTGCATGGGACACAAACTCTTTCGTCGCGTCGGTGGACGCGCCGACGATGATTGCTTTTGGCGGTCGCTGGTGATTCAGCAGGTCCGCCAAACCGTTTTGAATGGCCAGCGAATCTCTGGCGTACAACCCGACCGGTATGCGATGCGCGGGAATACCACCGTGCTGCTCCAATACCCGACAAGCGGCCTTGAATCCTGCCATCCCGAGTCCGTCCCGCAGGCAGAAAAAGCCGATCTGGTCGGCTGGAATGTCGCTGCAGCGAAGGATCGCGTTGATCGACGCCAACACTTCGTCTTCATAGCTGCCGCGAAAATGCTGAAGCGTCTGCGTCCCTTCGGTTCGCAGGATCTGCGCGCCTGAGATCGGTGCGAAAAACAACGTGTCTGTGTGGCAACACATCGTCGCGGCAACCACGCCGGTCGGAGTTCCGACGTTGCCGATCACCGCCAAGATTGTCGGATCGGCCAGCAACCGTTTCGTGTTCGACGCCGTTTTAGCAGGATCATAGGCATCGTCCATCGCCGTGATTTGAAATCGATACCGCTTGCCTTCGGCGTTCGCCTGATGGAAGGAGGCCCGAATGCCGTCCAAAACGGAATTGCCTAAATCAGCGCATGGCCCGGTCATCGATGTGGACGTTCCCACATGAATCGTGATCCGATCCTGGGTATTCACGCTGTCGGATGTTGGATCGCGTTGGAACGAGTGTGACTCGGTTGTGATCGACTCGGGCAAGTCCGTCCCAACGGGATCGACACGGACGTTGGACGTGCGCGAAGCGATGGAATCGTGGATGGATTGTGCCCTGGGCGCCTGGGCGATGGATGCAATCCAAGCCGACGCAATCAACAGCGCAAAAGTCGTCCAACGGTTCGAGTGAATGGAAAGTGCCATGATGCCCCCATCAGTTTGCTTGTGCCGAAGCATCGCATCGCAACGGGATGACGTCGTCACAAACCGCAACTCTGCCAAGTCGCATTGGTTCGTCGACGCGATACCCAGATCGCGTTTCGTTCGGCTCTATCGAAACTGTGCCGTTGACTGTTAGCACATGGGGCGTGTGTTCATTTAGAAACCATGGGAAGACAATCCGATGGGGCCAACTGATCCGAATGGATCGATTGGGCGGGGGGGATTGCGCCGGCCCGCATTCGGTGCCTATCACGGCGGTTGCGGAAACTGGCAGTTTCACAGTTGCCGATAAACTGCCCTTGGAGGCAGCCATCGTGGTTTGCTACATCGCAAAACGGTCGCGTTGCCTTGGCGACGGACCTTCCCTAACGCGTTCCTTCACGAGCCTTGATTCACGCATGATCCGCAGCCGAATCGAACCGAGTCGTCCTGCTAAGGCCATTCGCCTCGGTTTCGCGATACGATCCGCCGTTCTGCTTGGCACGATCATGACGATCGCACCGGGTTGTCACGACGGACCGCTGTACGCGTTGAAAAAGGTCAATCCGTACTTTGTGATGAAGGAATGGCGCGACGACCGTCAGTTGGGCATCACCGACTTTGAAAGACACCAAGAACTGCAGGACGTCGCTGGTGGCATTGCCCGGATGACCGCCGATCGCCAACAGTATTGGCTAAGTGAACTGGACAAGATTTACGAACACGACCCCAGCGCGGAAATGCGGCGGTTGGCCGTCGTCGCCGCGGGCCGTGCCGACGAAGCCAACGGATTGGACCTGTTGCGCAAGGGCCTGGATGACGACGACTTCAAAGTCCGAATGGAAGCTTGTCGTGGGCTGGGTAAACGGGGTGACGAGGAAGCGGCGCGGCTGTTGGCCACCACGGTCAACGCCGACCCCGATGATGATGTCCGCAATTCCGCGATCGCCGCACTCGGACGATTTCAATCTCCGGTCGCCGTGGACGCGCTACGCATCGCATTGAATGACAGCGACCCGTCGACCCAGCGTTTGGCAGTCAACTCGCTGCGTGACGCCACCGGCAAAGACTTCGGTGACCAACCGCAAGAATGGATCGCGGCGTTGGACGCCGCTGGATCCGATTCGGCCGACACCGAAGCGTCGACCGAGCGATTTTAAATCGATCGAACCACGACCGATTGATCAGGGCTTTTGGAATTCGCGATCGACCCACTTCGTATCGATGGTCGCAGCCACAAACTCGGGGTGCCCCAGCACGACATCATGGAAGGACGCCGTGGTGGAAATGCCCTTGATCTGCAGTTCCGCCAAAGCACGCCGCATCGTGGCGATCGCTTCTTCACGCGTCGGGCGGTGCACGATCAGCTTGCCGATCATCGAATCGTAGTGTGGCGGCACGGTGTAGCCCGCGTAGACGTGCGAATCGAAACGGACGCCCATTCCGCCGGGGGCAAACATCGATTCAATTCGGCCGGGTGAAGGCTGGAAATTGCGATCCGGATTCTCCGCATTGATGCGACATTCGATCGCCGTCCCGGTGCAGACCAGATCCTCTTGCTTGAATGACAGCGGTTGGCCAGCGGCCACGCGGATCTGTTCTTTGATCAAGTCCACGCCGGCGACCAGTTCGCTGACCGGGTGTTCGACTTGGATCCGAGCGTTGACTTCGATGAAATAGAAATCGTTGTTTTGGTCAACGATGAATTCAACGGTTCCCGCGTTGGCATAATCGGCACCGCGAATCATCCGCACCGCCGCTTGGCAAATTGCGTCGCGTCGCTCGGGCGTCAGCGTGCTGCAAGGTGCTTCTTCGATCAGCTTTTGGTGCCGACGCTGAACGCTGCAATCACGTTCGAACAAGTGGCAAACGTTGCCGTGGGTGTCGGCGATGACTTGGACTTCGATGTGGCGTGGGCGATCGATGAACTTTTCCAGGTAGACCCCACCGTTGCCGAACGCCGCAGCAGCTTCGTTCCGGGCGGCTTTCAATGCACTGGCCAAAACGTCTTCGCTTTCGGCGATCCGCATCCCTTTGCCGCCACCACCGGCGGTTGCTTTGATCAATACGGGATAGCCGATTTCCGCCGCGGTCTGTCGTGCCACGTCGTCCGATTCGATCAACCCGTCGCTGCCCGGAACGACGGGGACTTCATTGGCGATGGCGATTGACCGGGCGGTGTTTTTGTCACCCAGTTTGCGCATCGCATCGGCACTGGGGCCGATGAACTCGAATCCGCTTTCACGACAGACTTCGTTGAAGTGGGCGTTTTCCGACAGAAAGCCGTAGCCCGGGTGGACCGCGTCGGCATCGGAAACTTCTGCAGCCGCGATGATTTGATCGATCCGCAGATAGCTGTCGGCACTGCGAGCGGTACCGACACAGTACGCTTCGTCGGCCAATTGGACGTGCATCGAATCACGGTCGGCTTCGCTGAAGACGGCGACACTGGTGATGCCCATTTCACGACAAGCGCGGATCACGCGCAGCGCGATTTCGCCGCGGTTGGCGACCAAAATTTTCTTAAACATAGAACGTCAGGTTTTGCTTCAACCGTCCAGCGGCTGGACACGGAACAACGGTTTGCCAAAGTCGACGGCTTGTTGGTCTTGGGCCAACACTTCGACGATCTTGCCGCTGCATTCGGCGGGGATTTCGTTGAAGACCTTCATCGCTTCGACAATGCAACACACCGTATCGGGGCTGACCACCGTGCCGACTTTGACGAACGCTTCCGATTCGGGATTGGGGCGTGAATAGAAAGTACCCACCATCGGCGCGTTGATCGTGATCGTGCCCGACGTGTCGGCCGATGCATCGGCAGGCGCCGCGGCCGGTGCAGCCGCGACCGGTGCAGCCGCGACCGGTGCCGGTGCAGCAACGGGCACGGCAGCCGGGGCAACCCCACGGCACAGTTTGATTTTTTCGTCGCCTTGCTGAAGATCGACTTCGCCAAGCTCGTGCTGTTCCATCAACTGGACGATTTGACGGATGCGATCGATGTCAAACACGCCGGTGTTTGACTTTTCTCCCTTGCTCATTCTTTATCGTTCTATCGCGGAGGTGACGGGAAAAGCCACGGATGATTTTCAGCAGCGCGAGGCTTCGTGGTGGGTGCCCCGACCGGGCCGCCCCAGCCCCTTTGGGCTCCGGTGGCGAAACAGTATCGGCGCTGTGGCCCCAAAAGATCAGATCGCAGACTTTACAGAATCAGCCGACAATCATCGAGGCCCTTGGGCAGTCGCGTTAGCACTTCGCACCCGGAATCAGTCACCAAGACGTCATCTTCGATTCGGATGCCGAATTCGCCTTCGAAATAGACACCGGGTTCGACCGTGACGACCATCCCGCTGGACAACACCTGCGGGCTGACCGACGCCATCCGGGGGGATTCGTGGATCTGCAGCCCGATTCCGTGCCCCAGCCCATGCTTGAACGCGTCGCCCATCCCCGCCGCTTCGATCACATTGCGGGCAGCCGCATCGACGTCGCTGGCCGCGACGCCGTTGCCAATGCGTTCGATGGCCGCCAATTGAGCCGCCAGGACCACATCGTAGGCGCGACGAAACGCGTCGCTGGCGGCGTCACGATGCAGCGTCCGCGTCAGATCGCTGGCATAGCCCTGATAAAAAGCCCCCCAGTCGATCAACAGCGTCGGGGCATCGCCCAGCGGCACCGCATCGGGCCGATAATGGGGCAGGGCACCACTGGGCTGGGCACCGACGATGGGTTCAAAACTGACCCCCGATGCCCCCAAGGTCCGCATCACGGATTCCAAGTCATGGGCGACTTCGCGTTCGGTCATCCGTGACGTCAAACGGCTGGTCACCGAAACGTACGCCCGTTCGGCGATGTCGATGGATTGGCGGATTCGACCAATTTCGAATTCGTCTTTGATTTGCCGCAACGCTTCGACCACGCCCGCGGTCGGCACCCACTGGATCGACGGCGAGGCATCGGCCAATCGGTCTTGCCAAGCGTCCCACTGGGCCAACGTGACGCTGGATGATTCGACGCCGACGCGACGGTAACAGGATCCGGCCAAAACCTCCGCCAGCAAGTCCGGCATTGATTGCGAGGGCGGCCGAACCGCGGCGGCCAAATCGGGACACTCCTGGGCGATCTGTGTTTCGTATCGCCGGTCGCTCAACAGCGTCGCTTCGCCGGTGCCGACCAACAGGTAAGAACTGTCACCGGTGAACCCGGACAAATAGCCGACGTTGATCTCGTCGGTCACCAACAACGCATCGATCTGGTGCGTTTCGAAGGACTGACGCAACGAGCGCAAACGATCGGCGTGGGGGGCTTTCGCATTCATGCCGCCAATCATGACGGTTCGGTCGCGTCGATCCAAGTCTGTGCGAATGGGATTCGACGCGACGGCCGGTCATCGATCAGTCGTGGCGATGGGCGTGGGGGTCGCGATCGTGGTGCTGCTGATCGACGTGCACGTGTAATTGCGGCTTGGTGTCGAACAACCATTGCCATCCGACATCGGTCACCGCGGAATCGTCCAAATACAGCGATTCTAGGTAGGGCATTTCCGCCATCAACTTCATGCCTTCGTCGGTCACCCCGATGCCGATCAGATGAATGCCGCGCAGCGAAGTCAAACCGGCGATCGCGCGGCAAATGTCATTGCCCGCTCGATCGGTTCCCAAACGCAGCTGTCTTAACCGCGGAAGTTTGCCAAGTTGAGCGACGCCGTCGGCCGTCACCCGGCTGTGCGGCAGATTGATCAGCCACAGATCGGAACATTCGGTCAGCGACGCCAAGCCTTTGTCGGTGATCGGCGACAACCGCAAGCGGACGTGCTGCAGCTTGGGCAGCGAAGCGATCGCCGCCAAGCCTTCGTCACCAATGCTGCCTTGGTCAAAGATCACGTGTTGCAAACTGTCCAAGCCCCGCAATTGCTGGCACATCGCGTCGGTGACCTCATATTCGGTCACGTGGATCGACTGCAGTTCATCGGCACGAATCTGTTCAACCAGAGCGTGAAATCGCTGGGCCGCGGGAACTTCCTCAGTCGTCTCGGGCATCACGTCCAGCGATTCGCCGCCCCAGAACACGACCACAGCAATCACCGCCGCGATCACTGCGACGGCCACAGCCAACTGTTTCTTTCGGCGTCGACGCCGTCGTTCATCCTGGACGGTCACCGGCGGAGCGTCGTCCAAACCCGTGTCATCGCCTGGCAGGACGTCATCGGCGGGGTCAGACACCGAATCACCTTGGACACCCGGCGAAGCGGGATCTTGGTCGGTTCCGTTTTCGACGTCGGTGGCTGCATCGGCGTTGACTTGTTCGTCAGACGCTGCGTCGTCAGTCGCGGCTTCGCGCTGGGGATCGTTGGTCGGCATGCTGGCGATTGTATCCCCGCACCGGGGCACGTCGTAGCGCACCCCGGTGCGTCGTGACTTCATCGCCGCAGGTCATTGTCGAGACGATTGACCCAGTAATCGTCGCGCGGTGATCCTGACACGTCCGTACACCAAAGGTCACGCGGCTGCGAAACCTTTGACAGGCACGGATGGCGTCCTTTTCCCGCAAAAAGAACGCTGGCGATGAAGCCTGGTTGGTCGGTGGGGGGATCCGTCGCTGCCGAACCTTCACATCCGGCGGGCGGTCACAAACGTCGGTCAACAGCACGACCGCCTGTGTGAACATGTCTCCGGCAGGTTCGCCGATTTGGCCACAAAGGGATCGCTGAAAGGGGGACGGATCCGGTCGTCAATCGCGGGATAACAGCCGCCGCGGACCGCTGTCAACGTCGATTGCGGTGACACGTAGGTCCCCCGTCGGCGATTGCCCGGTCATGGAAGCTTCCACGACGTTGTCCTAGAATCCCGCCTCGCGATGCCCTGGCGTTGCCCAGCCCGCCGAATCCTTTGTCCCGGGCGATGGCGGCGATGCTGGCGCTCCGCCGTGATCCCCTCTTTCCCGACGACTCGACTGCGATACCGATGCCGCGTTACAACCCCGCCGAAATCGAACCCCGCTGGCAAGAATACTGGCAGACCCATCGCACGTTCGCCACGCCACGTTTGCCCGGCGGGACCAAACGCTACGTGCTGGACATGTTCCCCTATCCCAGCGGCGACGGTCTGCACGTCGGTCACCCCGAAGGCTACACGGCGACGGACATTGTTTCACGGTTCGCGCGTCTGCGCGGCGAAAGCGTGCTGCACCCGATCGGTTTCGATTCGTTCGGATTGCCCGCCGAGGAACACGCAATCAGCACCGGCGAGCATCCGCGGATCCAGACGCAACGGAATATCGACAACTTCACACGCCAGCTGAAGATGCTGGGTTTCAGCTACGACTGGGATCGGGTCGTCGCGACAACCGACGAAGACTATTTCCGTTGGACCCAGTGGATCTTTCTGGTCCTGTACGACACCTGGTTCGACGACGAACAACAAAAGGGTCGTCCGATTTCCGAATTGCCGATCCCAGCGGAAATCGCCGCCCAAGGTGATGCGGCGATCGAATCGTACCAGGACGATCATCGTCTGGCCTATCAAGACGACGCGTTGGTGAATTGGTGTCCCGAGTTGGGAACCGTGTTGGCCAACGAAGAAGTGATCGATGGCAAAAGCGAACGTGGCGGCTATCCGGTCAAACGTATTCCGCTGCGTCAGTGGATGTTGCGAATCACGGCCTATTCCGAACGACTGTTGTCCGGCCTGGACGACTTGGACTGGCCCGTCGGCATCAAAAAACTGCAGCAGGATTGGATCGGACGCAGCACCGGCGCGGAAGTCGATTTCTTCATCGGCCCGGCCGACCAGTTCGACGCTTGGAAAGCCGAACGTGGCGCGTCGGGCTTTCCGACGGACCCCACCGATGCCCTGCGCGTCTACACGACTCGGCCCGACACCCTGTTCGGCGCGACGTACATGGTCGTTGCACCGGAGCATCCGATGCTGGAACGATTGACCACCGAAGATCAATCGCAGCAAGTCAAAAAGTATTGCGAACAAGCCTCCTTCAAAAGTGATCGAGAACGCACCGAAGGCGACAAGAACAAAACCGGCGTCTTCACCGGATCGCACGCGATCAACCCGGTCAACGGAAAGCCCATTCCGATCTGGGTCGCCGACTATGTTTTGGCCGGTTACGGAACGGGCGCGATCATGGCGGTCCCGGCGCACGATGAACGCGATTTTGAGTTTGCCCAAGCATTCGACTTGCCCGTGATTCCCGTCGTCGGGCCCGATGACGATGATCCCCGACGCGAAGCCATCTTGGCCGGCAAAGCCTGTTTCTCGGCCACCGGTGTGGCGATCAACAGCGGCCCGTTTGATGGCCAGACGACAGACCAAGTGAAGAAGGCCGTGACCGAATCGCTGGACGGCGATCACCTGGGCCGAGCCGCGGTCAATTACAAGCTTCGCGATTGGTTGTTCAGCCGCCAGCGTTTCTGGGGCGAACCGTTCCCCGTGCTTCATGAAATTGACGAAGCCGGCGAACTGACCGGCCGCAAACGCACCGTGCCGGCCGAAGACTTGCCGGTGACGCTGCCGGAATTGGAAGACTTCAAACCCCACGGCCGCCCCGAACCGCCGCTGGCCAAGGCCGACGACGACTGGTTGATCGTCGAATTGGACGGACGGCGTTTCCGACGCGAAACCAACACCATGCCCCAGTGGGCGGGATCTTGCTGGTACTACCTGCGGTACATCGATCCGAAAAATGACCAATGCATGATCGACCCCGAGCTGGAAAAGGCTTGGATGCCCGTCGACCTGTACGTGGGCGGTGCCGAACACGCCGTGCTGCACCTGTTGTACGCCCGGTTCTGGCACAAGGTCTTGTACGACCGCGGACACGTGACCTGCGCCGAACCGTTCGGACGGCTGGTCAACCAAGGCATGATCTTGGGCCAAGCACAATTTCACTTGAGCGAAGATCAGGCCCAACAGCACCAGAAAACTCTGGCCGACGTCGGCATCGAAGCGGTGCGAGGCAAAGAAGACGACAAGACTTTGGTGTTGCGAAGCACCGACGGCCACGACCTTGACGATGATGCGACGGAAAAACGCAAAGGCAAGTTGTACGTCAAAGGAACCGACATCGAAGTCATCGCCAAAGCCGACAAGATGTCCAAGAGTCGTGGCAATGTCGTCAACCCTGACGCGGTGGTGCGTGAATACGGTGCCGACTCGCTGCGTCTGTATGAAATGTTCATGGGACCGCTCGAAGCCACCAAGCCCTGGAACATGTCCGGCGTCGGCGGTGTGCGAAACTTCTTGGATCGCGTTTGGCGAATGATCGTGGATGCGAAATCCGATGACGATCAACTGTGTGCCGAATTGGTCGACCAGCCCTGCAACGAAGAACAGAACCGTGTCCTTCACCAGACGATCAAAAAGGTGACCGAAGACACCGAAGGGCTCAGCTTCAACACGGCAATCGCACGGATGATGGAGTTCACCAACTTCTTCACCCGCCAAGACGAACGACCGATCGAAGCGATGAATTCGTTCCTCGTTCTGTTGTCGCCCTATGCCCCGCACTTGGCCGAAGAACTTTGGAACCGCCTGGGTCACGATGATTCGATCGCCCATGCCACCTGGCCGACCTGGGACGAAGATGCGATCCGCGAATCAACGATCGAGATCCCGGTCCAACTGAACGGCAAGGTGAAGACGAAGATCAAGGTCCCCGCCGACGCCAAACCGGACGACATGATCCAAGCCGCGTTGGACGACGACAAAGTCCAGTCGCTGGTGGACGGGAAAACGGTCGTCAAGAAAATCGCCGTGCCCGGGCGTCTGGTCAACTTCGTCATCAAACCCTGACGAATCGGCGTCTCGCGCCAACGCCAATTCAGCGGGCCGTGCGACAGGCCGCATGGGCGGCACAGGACACGCAACCGACGCAACCTTTGGCGGCGTCGGTGCCGCACCCCGGACCGCATCCGGTTTCCAGCAATTCGGCAAATTCACCGGTGCGAACCACTGCTTCATATTGTCGCACAATGTCGCCGGTGATCGCGTCGATCTGCTCGGGAACGTCGCCCAGAAAATGCAGCAACAGCGTCCCGCCGTCGAACAAGTGATCGACGTCCAACAGCGTCGCCACGATCCCTGCCGATCGGATTGCGTCGCGACAAGCCTCCACCGCTTCGCATCGATGCCGATCCAACCGTCGAATCAGCAATTCGTCCTGGGGTGTGGTGCGGCGCAGTATCTGCGGCGAGGGCCCACCTTGACGCCCTTGTAGGAAATTCCACCTCACCGGCGACACCAGTTCCCCCAGCTCCACACCCCGCGATGTCCGCACCAAAACTCGGTCGCCGCGGCCCAAAGGACGATTCGACGCGGACGCCGGAGCGGACGCCGATGCCAGTTCGGCCAGACACCCCAGACGCAATGTCCAAGCTTGGGGCCCCATTTGGGGACTTCGATCAGGTTCGGTGGGATCCAACGCAGACGGTTCACAAATGGGTACGCGGCGGTCGGCCGCTCTTGCTGAATTGTCGGCCAAGGGCCACCATGTTGAACGATCTGCACCGCAGATGCAAAAGCCCGCCCGATGCGAGGGGCCGACCGATACGAATCCGCTTTTTGCGGACCCAAAAGTCCGGTCGCGCCACGGAAATCGCGTCAAGGACGGCGTCCCCGATCCTGTTCATCGAATTCAGCGAGCCCGATAGATCATGTCGACCACCGACGCGGCCACCCCGGAGACCCTGCCTCCCGTTTCCACCGATTCCGACGTGGCGATCAACGCCAAGCCGATGGCGGAACCCGGTTTCTATGACTCACTGGCCTCGTCGGTGCTGGCCGGCGAAACGATCAGCCGTGAAGACGCGTTGGCGATCGTCAGCGCGTCGGACCTAGACGTCCCGGCGATCATGGCCGCCGGTTTCCGGATCCGCCAAAAGCATTTCGGCCGTACCGTCCAGCTGTACTTTCTGATGAACGCGAAAAGCGGCTTGTGCCCGGAAGACTGCAGCTACTGCAGCCAGTCCAAGGTCAGCAACGCGCCGGTTCCCAAGTACAACATTCTGCAGCGTGATCGCTTGATGGAAGCGGCCAAGCTGGCGCACGAACGGGGTGCGAAGACCTATTGCCTGGTCATCTCCGCTCGCGGCCCGAACGAGCGTGAAATGAACGCGGTCGAATCCATCGTGCCGGAAATCAAAGCCAAGTATGACTTGGACATTTGCGCCAGCCTCGGGCTGCTGGACCGCGAACAAGCCGATCGTTTGTTCGCCGCCGGTGTTGATCGCATCAACCACAACCTGAACACCAGCGAAAACTATTACGGTCACATCTGTTCGACGCACACCTACGAAGACCGCAAGCAAACCCTGCAAAACGTTCGCGACGCGGGAATGGAAATGTGCAGCGGTGGGATCATCGGGATGGGTGAATCCCACGACGACATCGTGCAGATGGCGTTTGACCTAAAAGATCTGGGCGTGCATTCAATCCCGCTGAACATTCTGAATGCGATCGACGGCACTCCGCTGGAAGGCACCCAAGCGATGTCGCCCAACGACTGCTTGAAGGCGTTGGCGATGTTCCGGTTCGTCAATCCGGATCGTGAAATCCGCATCGCTGGCGGCCGCGAAATCCACTTGCGTCACATGCAGCCGATGGGTCTGTATGTGGCCAACAGCCTGTTTGTCGGCGATTACCTGACGACCAAGGGACAACCGCCGCAAGTCGATTATGACATGATCCGCGACATGGGCTTTGACATCACCACCAACATCGAACCGGTCGCCCGCTAGCACCGGATCGGTCATCGAACCGAAGCGTCCTCCCATAGTCCAATGCAAAAGGGCTCCGCGGTCATTGCGACCTCGGAGCCCTTTTTGACGTGACGGCGAAAACGCCCGTGAAAGATTTTTAAGCGGCTAGGATTCGTACTCGATCTTCAGGATCTTGAACTTCAGCATGCCGGCCGGCGCTTCGACTTCCGCGGTATCACCAACCTTTTTGCCGATCAGTCCTTGGCCCAGCGGGCTGGTCACCAGGATCTTGTTCGTGTCGTAATCTTCGTCGCCGGTGCCCACCAGGGTGAACTCTTCTTCGTCACCGTAGGCCAGGTCTTCGACAGTCACGGTGCAGCCAAAAGCGACCTCGTCTTTGGGCATTTGCGACGTATCAACGATTGACGCCCGAGCGACCTTGTCTTTCAGCTCGCTGATCTTCGCCATCAGCATGCCCTGGTTTTCACGCTGGGCATGGTATTCGGCGTTTTCCTTCAGGTCGCCTTCCTCGCGGGCGGCAGCCAACTTTTCGGTAATGACGGGCAGCTCATCGTTTTCCAGGCGAGAGATTTCGGCTTTCAAACGGTTGTAACCCTCCCGCGTCATGGGAACGGTCTCGTGCATCCATCCTTCCTTTCGGACAAAAAAGAAACCTTTTCCGCCGCGGACAGCGGAAAAGGCCTTCGGTTTCAAAGCCCCGTATTATCCCGATCCCCACCCCCTGTGTAAAGCCAGTTTCCCGTTGCCGTGGCGTCTTGGCCGTGCCTGACCGACGCATTTGCCCACGCGACGCCCCACTGTCGCAGCGGAGCATCGACCAACAGCCGGCTCGAAAACAGCCCGGCCGACTGATCTACACTGGGAACAAAATCACGATCACTCCTTGGGGACTCCCATGAACATCACGACGGCCCGCGTCGTCTTTCTGTCTGTTGTCGCCGTAGTGTCGGCGTCGCGATTGGCTTCCGCTGAATCACCGGAAGAGACGCCGAAAAAAATCGTCGCACTACGGGTGGCCGAACCTGATGACGGGCTGTTCGCCGCTGGCCCGAATTTGATCCACATCCAGGCCCGGTACGAAGGCAGCAATCGCTGGTCCAGTGCCGATCCACAAACCTATCAGGTCAACATCAGGGGGTCCGCATCCCTGGTCCAAGACCCCACGGGCGAACCACGCAATCCGTTCGTGATCATTCCGGAATCCGCTGGTGATGCGATCACCGTGCAGTTGACCGCCGGCGATGTCGCGACCGAAGTGACATTGGAAGTTACCGAACCCGCGTCGTCCGATCCCGTCACCCTACGGATTCACCCCGATCAAACCGGACACCCTTACACCGGGCTCGGTGCCGGAGTCATGTTCTATGACAACCAATTCAACATCAGCAACGATCTGTTCGACTGGTGCTTCCGCGACGTGGACACACAATTGGTTCACGCGTTGATCCGTCCAGACTTTGAGCCGACCAATGACAATGACGACTGGCAATCGCTGAACAATGATGCCTTTGATTGGTCGCGATGCGACCGGCTGTTTTGGATTCTGTGGAATGCCAAACAACGCAACCCCGACTTGAAGGTCTTCGCTTGTCTTTATTCGCCGCCGCCGTGGATGAAGACCAATCAGGCGACCACCGGTAATGGCGGTTTGAAGAAGGGAGATCGATACCGGCTGGAGATGGCCGAATACGTTTACGCGTTCCTGAAGCACGCCAAGTGGAAGGGGACCACGATTGATTATCTCTGCTTATTCAATGAACCCGATTGGCCTCATACCCAAGACGGAACGCACTACACATCACTGACTGAACTGGCCGAAACGCACGTCCAGGTGCGAAACGCCATCATCGAATTGATCGAAGCCGACAATGAATTTGATCACCTTCCACGATTCGTTTTTCCGGAAACGTTGGGGGCCGGCTCGATCACCCGCGCCGGAAAGGACAGCGATCGTCTGGCCGACTTTGTACAGTCCGGACAATTGGATCACTTGGCCGCCTGGGGTGTTCACGACTACTGGAACACCGGCGGTTATTGGCCGGTTCGTTTCCAGGAACTACGACGCTTCACCAAGTCGGACCAACAACCGATTTGGATGACCGAGTGGGCCCAGCGGTCTCCCAAATCTGATTTGGCGTCGGCGATGGAATATGGGCGGAACATGACCAACGCGCTGCGTTTGGGGTGTTCGGCCTGGATGGCATTCGAATGGGCGCACCCGGCCCAGAACCAATCGGGCTTGATCAGCACACAGTGGGGCGAAGGATATCCGCAGAAACGTTACTGGCGCAGCAAGGCCTATTACGTGTTCCAGCAGATCGCCAACACCAGCCCGGCCGGCGGCCAATGTGTCCCCATCGAAATGGATGCCGGCGGTGATGGCGAACAGCCCGGCGGCCTGGAAGCCCTGTGTGTCCGCAACGACGATCGAATGGTCGTTCACATCGTCAACGACCGGCCCACCCACCGTCCCTACACCGTGACGGGGCCGGGCGTCGGCGATCCAGATGCGGCGTGGTTGACCGACCACGAACACAATTTCGCCCCCCGACCGCAGCATCAATCGCAGGGTCAGATTCCGCCCCACGCCGTGCTAACGCTGCGGTTTTCGCTGTAATCAGCGACGAATCGGCCACCACCGATGGCAATCGAAGCGCAAGCCCCCGACGGGGATGAAATCCGAATTCGCCACTAATCTTTGTCACCTTTCGACGTTGGCTCTCGCAGGGATCGACATCGACACCACGTCGGTCTCGGTCACCCGCTGCACACAAGCCCCGCCAAGGTCGCATGATCCGCAAAAGCCTCCTGCTCGCCACCCTGATTGGCGGAATCTGGGCCAGCCTGTCGCCCGCACCAGCGTCTGCGTCGATCTCCCCCCGCTTTCCCCAGTGTGCTGCGATCGATGCAGACCTGCGTCGATTGCAATCACAGATCAGCGAATTCGATTCCCAACTGGTCCACCTGGACCAATCCGGTTGGCGATTCGGCGAAGGAGTCAAAGTCGGAATCAAAACGACCAGCCTGATTCGCGACTTTGATCGTCGATTGAAAAAGTTGGCCGATCGTTTGACGCCTTATCAATCGGTGCCGCACGTTCGCACCGCGGCGCGTCATCTGAAGAAAAACGTCGAGCGATTGCAGAATCAAATCACGAAGGTTCGCAAGAAGGCGGACAGATTCGAACGCGACGTTTTGAAACCGGCACGCCAGCGTGTCAAAGATCTGCGACAGACCATTGCCGGCGGCCGCATCAAGTTGGCAACCTTGCGTCGCGACATCGGCGTGTACCGGCATTCGCTTTCTCAGGCGACGGAGATCGCAGCGACGCATCGCCAACTTCATCAGACACTCGAGTTCACCGCTTCGCAGCATCGCCGTTCCGTCGATCAAACCGTCGATGCGATCCAACGGTTGGGCCAGCAATCACGCTTGATCACATCGTTGTTTCAAAAGATCGACAGTGTGTTCGCAGCCTTCGCAACGGTCCATCAATCACTTCAGCAAAGTGGCGACAAAATGAAAGCCAGCGAAGAACTGATCGCCCGCATCGATGACGTGATTTCCAAACCGATTCGAATCAAAAACCCGATCACTCGAAAGACGAAAAGCTTCAGCGTTCGCGAAATCCTGGAAAAGCCCCAAGCCATCGCTGGGATCATCCTGAAACCGCTAAACAAAATCGTCGACAAGCTGCTTGATCCACTGCTTAGCAAGCTGAAGCTAGAGATCCCGACGCCCAAAGGTTTGACGGAACTGTCTCGGCAGTTGGACGAGGCCACACGCATCAGCCGTAGCGCTGAACAGTCACTGAAAATGCTTGAATCATCTCTGGTCGAACGATTGCAGTCGGCCATCAAGACCCTAGCGTTCCAGACCCAGCAAACCCAAAAAATCGTTCGCCAACGGCCTCCCACGCCGGCCCCCATCGGCCGACCGATTTCGCGTCCCGAAAAGCCGGTTTCGCGCCCCGAAAAAACAGTGCAACCGGATCCACCATCCACGCCCCCCAAGCAAACACCCGCTGCCGACATGCCGGCCATGTTCTTGGGCTTTTAAAAACGGCGCGGCGTAATGCCGATGTGCTGTGTTCATCGCTCATCGCTTCACCGTTCGTCGCCGCGTTGTTGCTGAGCTTCTTCTTCTCTCGTTCGTCCGCCTACTGAATAGGAAACCATGATGTCACTTCAAAGCTTGAAACAAACCACCTGTCGCTGGCTGCAACGCCGATCGCTGGCCGTCGCGGCGATCACCCTGCTGTTATCGATTCCGCTGGCGTTCGTGTCCGCCCGCACGGTCGCGAATGAACTGCGACCCGAACCGATGGATTTATCACCCTTGGTGTCGGAACAGAATCGATTGAGCATCGATATGCTGCGGCGTTTGTGCAAAGCCGACGACAAGAACATTTTTTGTTCCCCGATGAACATCCACATGGCACTCAGTTTGTTGGAACCGGCTGCCAAAGGTCCGACCAAGGAGGAACTTCGGTCTTTGTTGTATCGCGATAAAAACACGGATTCGCTTTTCCGCCCGTTCATTGAACAAATGACCGACCAAGACCAAACGGGCGTCGAGATCTCGATGGGATCGAACCTGTGGTTGCGTTCGGGCTTGGACATTCGTGCCAAGTACGAAAGCCTGCTCGCAGACCGTTTTGCCGGCGTCGAGCACGCCGATTTTCATCACGAGCAAGACGAATCCATTGCCGCGATCAACGATTGGGTTTCCGACGCCACCGCAGGACGTATTCCCAAGCTAGCGTCGCGTGACACGGTTACCAAAGACACGCTGATGTTTTTGGCCAGTGCCATTTACTTCAAAGGGTCATGGTCCGAATCCTTCTCAAAACAACGGACGCGGCCACGTACCTTTCATCTGGCCGACGGGACGACCAAGGAAGTCCCGATGATGCAGAAAAACATCCGTATCCAAACGATGGATGGCGACACCTATCGCATCGGAATTTTGCCTTATGGCGACAAGATTCGTCGCATGGAAATGGTGATCTTATTGCCCGATAGCCACGACGGGCTGAGCTCCATGATCGACCAAATGGATCTAAGCACACTCAACACCCAATTGGCCAAGCGTCCGAAACGACGTCGCACGTTGGTGACCCTTCCGAAGTTTGAATTGAGCAGCAGTTACGACCTGATCCCCCATTTACAACAGATGGGAATCGAAACCGCGTTCACCAACGCGGCAGATTTCTCGGGAATAACGAAACAGGATCGCATCAAACTTTCTGCCGTTCTTCATAAGGCCGTCATTCAGGTGGACGAAGAAGGAACCGTTGCAGCCGCGGTTACCGGCGTCGGCGGCATCCGAGCCACGTCGGTGCCAGCACCACCGCCGACATTCAATGTCGATCGGCCGTTCGCCTTTCTGATTCGTGACAACCAAACGGGAAGCATCCTGTTCGTCGGACGCGTGAACGATCCTTCGACCAAATGAACACGGCCGCAGAACAACACTGCCGAAACTCACCACCTTCTTCAAGCCGCCCCTGAACCGTAACACCAGGAGACATCAACCATGGCGATTCACATTCGATCCATCTTGATCTTGCTAAGCCTGTGCTGCGTTGCAACCGCCGACGAACCTCAAAACGAAAGGAAAAGATCGGAACGCGCCAACGCCGTCAGCGCGACTCGGATAGACAGCACGGTGCGACAGATCAAGCGTTCGTGGAGCTGGTCTGGGCCGGCACGTCAGATTCACCCCAGCCGCACCATGTGGTCGAACCTTTGGGACAACCTACTTTCGGTGCCAGATGTGCTGCGTACGGCTCATCCGGAACTGGAGGATGGCGCCGGTATGTTGGTCACCAGTGATGTGACCCTGAAGTACGGGAAAGTCAATTTCGCCGCCGGCGAGATCATCTTGCAAATCGACGAAATTCGATTGACCAAGAAAGAAGAACTTCCCATGCGAATCAACACCGCTCGTGTCGCTCTTGTGCTGATGCCCGATGGCGAGATTGTCGAACGGGACATCCCGGCTTGGCGTCTGCCGATTCGCCCCCATCCTCCGATGCCCAAACGTTAAACGCCGCTCTGCAAACCGTCACCCTGGCGATAGCAGCGTTCGGACCGATGGAAGCCACAGACTGCTAGGCACTGTTTATCAAATCAACACGAAGGCCAATGAAAACGGTAACCCGACGCGTCAGCGAGGGATTCTTGTTGAAAAACTTCGGCCCCTCGCTGACGCTTCGGGTTACTAATTGATAAACAGAGCCTAACCAAAACCAGTCGCTGGATTCGGTAACTCTTCGCGGCCTTCGAGTGTGCATCTCGTTTCAATCGAGCATTTCGGGATCGGGTTCTCCTTCATGGGGCAGCCCGATCTCTTCGTCCAACCAACGCCCCAAATCGATTTGTTTGCACCGCACACTGCAAAACGGCGGGGCCTGCGTCTCATCCAGCAAAAAACCGGTCCCACAGATGGGACATGTCATTGCCGACGGGTCTCGCCGAACCACGCTGCGTCGTGAGGTCGCCGGCATGGGGTGCGATGAAGCCGAACGGTTCTTTGCGTTTGGAATTTCTTTCCGGTCCATCCGTCGATCCACTTTCGATTGGTTCGCTGCCGTTCGTTCCGACGCCAGGGTCGTCGCCCGTACATCGGGGCGGCAGAAACTTCCGCCACGCTGCTGATCATTTTTTAATCCCATCGCGGCCGCGTCCAGCATACGATAGAGAGGTCTCGTCCCCCCGCAACAGCGTCACCTTCCTTCGCCCTTCCGCCCCACCACCCATCCATCCATGGTCTTCCGCGCTCCCCAACGCACGACCGCCGTAACGTTTCCAATGCCTACGGGTTTTGCTTTGACCATCGGCCGTTTGTCGTTGGCCGTGATGTTTTGCATCTGCGCATTGCCGCCGGTGACGATCGCTGCACAAACCAATTCCAATGAAAGCACCGGTGATACGGAATCACAGGCTTCGTCAACCACGTCACGATCCGACCCTGATGGCCAGGATTCGCAATCCGCCGACGTCCCTGCACCGAAACCCTATTCACCCGCGGTGTTGGCCCAGGCCGTTGATATCCTGGACACGCATGGCCTGAAACCTTCCGGACGACAGATCATTTGCACGTCGGCCGGCGAGATATCGCGTGCCTTGTCGGGGCTGCCCAAACAACGGCGTGAGCTCAGGCAAATCCGCCAAGCTTGGCAGCAAGCCACGTTGATCGAAAACACGATCGTCGAACAACTGTCTCGGCTGAATCGACAATATGGCGAACTCAATTTGCGACTGGCATCCATCCCGGCCATCAGCGGGCGGGACCACAACAAAATTGTCGCAATGATCAACGCGACGGCGGCGAAAACGAAACAGTTGGCGGCCGATCGTCAAAACGCCAAGCTGAACGTGGACAAGCAAGCGTCACAATTGCATCAAGCCGAATCGGATTATGCGGAAGTCGTGATGGCGATTCGCGCCGACTTTGATCAACTGCGGGACGCACTGGCCGAAAGCTTGAAGGACCGCAAAGTGTCCATCGCCCTGTCGGTCACCCATCGCAACCTGAATACCCCTGACGAACTGACGGCCGACGAGATTCTGGCACCGGTCCTTCGTCGTCTGGAGGCGGAAGAATCCGAGGTGTTTCGCGAAACGATTGAACTGGAATCCGAAGGCAATGGTTTGTTCGTCAACGTGACCGTCGGCGGCAAGACGACCAAGATGGTGCTGGACAGCGGGGCGTCGATCATCAGTCTGCCGGCGAAAACAGCCGCCGAATTGGACATCAAGATTCCCGCCGATGCGCCGGCAATGCGGATGGAGTTGGCCGATGGCCGCGTGATCGGTGCCCGCGGCGTCACGTTGCCGTCGGTGCGGGTTGGACAATTCGAAGCGGAAAACGTCCGTGCCGCCGTCTTGGACGCTTCCGCGTCATTTGCCCAACCGCTGCTGGGAATGAGCTATCTGGGGCGGTTCAAATTCGAGATCGACGCCGCAGGCCGGACCTTGAAAATGCTGCGTATCCAAGGCGATTGATCGACATTTACTGGGCGACCGGACCGACCACACAGGTTCGGCCTTCTTTGCCCCGCCTTGCTGATGTCCGGTCGACCGACCACGATGTCGGCCCATCGGCCGCGTCGCAGGCATCCGCTGCGACCGGCCGAAAGATCGACCACTGAACACTCGGCCCCCAACAATCGATCGGTTCAATCAATGCCTGCAACGGATTCGCCCTGTGCCGTCGTGCTCGCCGCCGGCAAGGGCACACGGATGAAAAGCGAACTGCCCAAAGTGCTTTGCCCCGTGGTGGACCGCCCGATGATCCATTTTGTGCTGGACGCTTTGTCGGCGGCCGGCATCGAACGCAAGATCGTCGTCGTTGGCTATCAAGCCGACCTGGTCCGCCAGGAGCTTAGCGGTCGCAAAGACCCGATCGAGTTCGTGGAACAAACCGAACAACTGGGGACCGGCCACGCGGTGCAAATGTGTCGCGACGCATTGATGACGCAAGCCGGTCCGACCATCGTGGTTGCGGGCGATTCGCCGCTGATTCAATCCGACAGTTTGAAAACCTTGCTGGATCACTTCGCTAAAACGCAGCCGTCGTTGCTGATGGGCACGTTGAAGAAAGACGATCCGACCGGGCTGGGTCGCATCGTTCGTGACGAAGACGGCAACTTTATCGGCATTGTCGAACACAAAGACGCCACGCCGGAACAGTTGGCGATCACCGAAGTGAACATGAGCACGTACCTGTTCCAAACCCCCGACTTGCTGTCGTCGTTGGAACAGATCAGCAACGACAACGCACAGGGCGAATACTACCTGACGGATTGTCCGGCACTGTTGCGGAAATCGGGCAAGGCGGTGGACGCTTTGCCCGTGCTGAAGCCGTGCGAAGCTCTTTCGATCAACAACCCACAGGAGCTGCAGATCGTCGACGAAACGATGCGATCAATGGGTTATGCGTGAACTGAAAATCTTTAGTGGTCGGGCGAACCCGACGCTGACTGAAAAACTGTGCCGGCACCTGCACCTGGAGCCGGCCAAGATCTCGTTGGGACAATTTCCCGACGGAGAGAATTTTTGCAAGCTAGATGAAGACGTGCGCGGACGCGACGTGTTCTTGATCCAGCCCACATGTCCACCGGTCAACGATCATTTGATCGAACTGTTGACCATGATCGATTGCTGCCGCCGCGCCAGTGCCGAACGGATCACCGCGGTCATCCCGTATTTCGGTTACGCGCGGCAGGACCGCAAGGACGAAGGGCGGGTGCCGATCACGGCCAAGCTGATCGCCAATCTGATCACCCGCGCCGGTGCCGATCGCGTGTTGGCGATGGACCTGCACGCGGCCCAAATTCAGGGCTTCTTCGACGTGCCGGTGGATCACCTATACGCTGCACCAGTGCTGAACGATCACTTCCTTAGCCGCGGGCTGGACGAAGACGAAATCGTCGTGGTCAGCCCAGACGAAGGCAGCATCAAACGCGCCGTCGGCCACGCGAAACGATTGGGTGGCCCGCTGGGAATCATCGACAAACGTCGCAGCAGTGCACTGGAAGTTCGCCAGTCGACCATCATCGGTGGTCCCGTCGAAGGACGCATCGCATTGATGTTTGACGACATGATCAGTACCGCCGGTTCCATCTGCGGTGCGGCGCGCTTGGTGCACGATGCGGGCGCAAAAGAAATCCACATCGCTTGCACCCACGGGGTCCTGTGCGGTCCGGCAATTCATCGCCTGCGGGAAGCCCCGATCGATTCGGTCGTCGTCACCGACACGATTCCGATTCCTGCCGAAAAACAATTGCCCGGTATGGTCCAGTTGTCGGTCGCCCCGCTGCTTGCCGAAGCCATCAAGCGGATTCACCACGACCAATCGATCAGTGAACTGTTCCGCGAACGCTGATCCACCAGCTTGATCGCGTGACCATTTTTTCGACAACGGTTCTTCCAAGAGATATTCAACGATGCAACGACGACGACTCGGCCGCAGCGGTATCGTCGTGTCCGACATCTGCATGGGCACGATGACGTTCGGTTCCCAGTGCGATGAATCGACCAGCCACGAAATTTGTGACGTCGCACGCGATGCGGGGATCGACTTTTTTGATGCGGCAGAAATCTATCCCGTTCCACCGAAGCGGGAAACGGTTGGCAAGACCGAAGAAATCTTTGGCAACTGGTTGAAACGACAAACCCGCGAAGCGGTGATCGTTGCCACCAAAGTCACCGGCCCGGCACACGGCTGGTTCGCCGCGCCGGTCCGCAACGAACACTGTGCGGTCGACCGGCACCAGATCATTCGTGCCTGCGAAGCTTCGCTGCGTCGTCTGCAAACCGATTACATCGATCTGTATCAGATCCACTGGCCCGACCACGGCATGCCGTATCACGAAGTGTTGTCGGCGTTGACTGAATTGCGGCAAAGCGGCAAGGTCCGAGTCATCGGCTGCAGCAACGAAACCAGCTGGGGTGTGATGAAAAGCCTATGGGAAGCCGACACCTACGGACTGGATCGCTACCAAACCGTTCAGAACAACTTCAGCCTGATCAATCGCCGTTGCGAAAGCGAACTGGCCCAGGTGCTGCGTAAAGAAGGCCTTTCACTGTTACCGTATTCGCCTTTGGGCGGCGGCGTACTAACAGGCAAATACAACGATGGGCCGCCGCCCGGCGGTCGGTTCACGGAATACCTGACAAACGGCGGTGACCGTCAAAAACGGATGGCCCAGCGATTCGTCAATGATCGATCACTGGAAACCACCAGACGCCTGGGCCAAATCGCCGAGGACTTGGGCGTCAGTGTCACCGCCCTGGCTCTGGCCTGGAGCAAGCAGCACGATTTCGTCGCCAGCACGATCGTCGGCGCCACTTCGGTCGCACAGCTGAAAGAATCTCTGGAAGCGGACGACCTGATTTTGGACGCGGAAACATTGGAGCGAATCGATCAGATTGATTTCGAAATCCCCAATCCGATGACCGAAGACGGGCTGCGACGGCTGTAACGGCACGTCGCTTTCGCCACATCACGCTTCGCTCGACGGGCGATGATGGAAAGTCCGCTGGTGACGATTGGACGGATTACGCCGAGGCAGAACTTGGCAAATTCGCCGCGTTCCTGCCATTTTCCCGACGCCAATTCATTTTGCGAACTAGCTTGGCGTCCATGCGCTACATGATCCCCGTGGTCGCATGGATGCTATTGACCGCACAGGCCATCGCAACGGATTGGCTGACGCTTCCGAGCACCTACACGCATGACCCCGTCAGCGGTCAGCGGGTCACTCAGTACGCGCCCACGGCGACGCCATCGGTGGAAATCGACCCGACGTATCGCAGCAGCGGGTACCGCCACTATCGCAGCACACTGGCCTATGGCCAGTCGGCCGATAACTATCACAACGTCGACACCTGGGGTGATCCCGTTCGACCTTACGGCGAATGGCGATTCCCGTATCGGCCCTACAGTACGCCATACGCCAATTGGGGTGCACCGTTCGCCGGTCTGAATCTGGGCTACGGCTATCCGGCCCCCTATCCGCCGGTTGGCGCAACCGGTGTCGGACCTGCGGGCCCCGGCGGGCAACGTCCGGGCAATGGTCAGCGTCCGGGCAACGGACTCGGCCGCCCCGGTCAACCGCCCGTCTTTGATCGCCCGGGCAATCCCTATCCGGCCGGTGGAAACAGCCCGTATCCAGTCGCGCCCTATTACGACGGGTATTATCCGCAATACCGGACCCAAAACGGCAATCGTCGCGGCGGCTAGATGCGTTTTACCTATCGGCCGATACCGCGCAACTGATCGGTTCCCAGAAGGATCCGACGCAACGGCTTGCCTCGCATTTGTCCGTTGGCGGCCTGGTGTCGGTAACGGATCGTATTGCCGTAAACGTGCAATGGTCGTCCGGGACGCTGTTCAATCGGCATCGCCTTGACGGTTTGGCGGTACTGTCCGGTCGGCACGATGACTCGGTCCCAACCGGTCGGTGAAGTGGCCAGTGCCGACGAACCGACGGCCGAGACAAATGCGAAAGCAAGGAAAGCGATTGCGAAACGTTTCATCGTCCAAGAATCATGCGGGTCAAACAAACAGGTTGCTAACGACAGTCTAGTATTCTTCTGTGGCAAACGCGGCCTCGTCGACACCTGATTTTTCGAACAGTTCGGGCTTCCCCCTACGACGCAGGGCCGCAACGGCGATCACTCTCCGCTGCATCCGCATGTTACGGACAAAATCGTGAACAAATCCTCAGCGTGGGTGTGCGTGAATCCCCGACAAGCCTCGCCGCCTGGCAAGGCCTAAACGGCGGCCGCGGTTTTCCCGGCACGCTTGATACGACGACGATCCGCTTCGCCCAGCACGGCTTTGCGAAGCCGAATATTCTCCGGCGTGACTTCCACCAGTTCATCGTCTTCGATGTATTCCAGTGCGGCTTCCAAAGACATGTCGCGCGGCGGCTTCAGAATCACGTTCTCGTCGCTGCCGCTGGCCCGCATGTTGGTCAGCTTTTTCTCGCGGCACGGATTCACCGTCATATCGTTATCGCGGGCGTTTTCGCCGACGATCATGCCTTCATAGACTTCCGTTCCCGGGGCGACGAACAATTCGGATCGGTCCTGCAAACCGAACAAAGCAAACGGCATCGCTTTGCCACTGACCATGGAGATCAACACGCCGTTTCCGCGACGCGGGACTTCGCCCTCGACCACTTGGTAACTGTCAAACCGGTGATGGATGATCGCCGTCCCGCGGGTGGCGTTGAGTAACTTGGTTCGCAAGCCGATCAGACCACGCGAGGGGATTTTGAAGCTCAGCAAACTGAAATCGCCACGCTGTTGCATCACGTCCAAGGTTCCGCGGCGCAAACCCACCAGTTCCATCACCGGCCCCATCGTTTCGGTGGGCACCTCCACCCGCAAATCTTCGTAGGGCTCGTGCTTGATCCCGTCGATTTCTTTGTAGACCACCTGCGGCTTTCCGACGCTCAGCTCGTAACCTTCGCGTCGCATCGTTTCGATCAAGACGGCCAAGTGCAACACGCCCCGGCCCGCCACGGCATAGCTGTCGCTGCCTTCGACCTGACGGACCCGCAGTGCGACGTTTCGCTCAAGTTCCTTTTCAAGCCGTGCCTTCAGCTGACGCGTTGTCACGAACTTGCCTTCGCGCCCCAAAAACGGCGACGTGTTGACACTGAAAATCATCTCAAGTGTCGGTTCGTCGACACTTAGCCGCGGCAGCGCGGCGCCGCCTTCGGTATTGGCGATGGTGTCGCCGATTTCGACATTCTCCAAACCTTCGATCGCGATCACGTCTCCGGCCGACGCTTGTTCGGCGGGGGTGCGCCCAAGCTTGTCGAACACGAACAATCCGCCGACCTTCGCCACACGTTGCTGATCCTTCTGGTACAGCATCACGTTTTGACCGCTGCGAATGCCACCGGCGGTGATTCGACCGATCGCAATTCGACCGACGTAGTCGCTCCAGTCCAAAGTGGTTACCAGCATTTGCAGCGGAGCTTCCGTTTCCACTTCGGGTCCGGGAACCGCGTCCACCAGCAAGTCCAACAGCGGTTGCATGTTGGGGGACGTCGCTTCGGGGTCGGTCGTGGCGAATCCCTCTTTGGCACTGGCAAAGACATAGGCCGCATTGTCCAGTTGGTCTTCGCCGCCAAGCTCGGCCAGTAATTCCAGCGCTTCGTCCAGCGCCTCGTGCGGGCGGCCGTCCGGGCGGTCGACCTTGTTGACCACCACGATAGGCCGGACGCCGGCCTGCAGAGCCTTTTCCAGAACAAAGCGGGTTTGTGGCATGGGGCCTTCGGCGGCGTCGACCAAAACCAAAGCACCGTCGGCCATCTGGACGACGCGTTCGACTTCACCGCCAAAATCCGCGTGGCCCGGCGTGTCGATCAAGTTGATTTTGACGTCGCGGTAGGGAATCGCGATGTTCTTTGACAAAATGGTGATCCCACGCTCCCGTTCCAAATCATTGGAATCCAGGATGCGTTCGCCTTTCAGTTCCGCATCGCGAAACTGGCCGCTTTGACGCAACAGGCAATCGACCAGCGTGGTCTTTCCATGATCAACGTGGGCGATGATGACGACGTTTCGGATGTCGTTGCGACGCAAGGGCGGATGCCTTTGATGGAAAGGGTGTATTGAGTTCGTATTCGTCGGCCGGGCAAACAATCGCATTAGCCCGCGTGAATCGCAGGGGCACGCATGCGATGTTTCCTTCGGCGGCCACACTGAAGCAGTGACTCCCAAAGCAGACGCCGGCATGGGGCATCCCGTGACGATGCACCTGAGGGATGCCGCGTGACGATGGGTTCGCTTGTTTCCGGCGGCCGCAGTCGGAACGCTCTCGCGACCAAACAAAAAACGGCACCGCAAACCGATGCAAAAAAAAATTCTGCAGCAGCGTAAACGCGCAGGGAAAAAACGCTAGGCGTATTGATTCAAAGGTGGCACCCGATCGCGGAGCATCGGCAAGGGGTTACCGGAAGACGAACGTCCCGTGAATCGGGTGTTAGCGGCGCGCCAATCGCCGTTGCCAGGTCTTGGTGCATTGCCTGCAAAGACGGCAAAGTTTTCCAGTTGCAACGGTCAGCGTTGACCGTCGTGGGATGCCCTGGGGAAAACCGTCCGCAGCGGCGTCCAATGCCGTTGTCACTTTTGCTTGCCTGTGCGATATTCTGCCACAGTGACGCCCGCAAGAACCGCGGGCGTTGACTTGGACCTACTTTGTGATTTTTTTCACAAAGTCTCTGCGGCGTGTTTTGCCACGACCAGGCGGTCTTCGACACGGGCCGGCGTTCGTGTGAAGCATTCTTTCTAGGCTGAAACAGTCGATGGTAACGATCAAAAAGGGTTTGGACCTTCCCATCACGGGATGCCCGGAACAGCACATCGAAGTCGCTTCGCCGGTTTCGTCGGTTGCCCTGTTGGGTGACGACTACGTCGGTATGAAGCCCACGATGCTGGTGGCCGAAGGCGACACCGTTCGCGCCGGCCAACCGGTGTTCGAGGACAAAAAGACCCCCGGCGTGATTTTCACCGCTCCGGCATCGGGTCGCGTGACCGGCGTGGTCCGCGGTGCGAAACGGAAATTCGAAGCGTTGACGATCCAAGTCGAAGGGGACGAACGCGTCGAATTCGACCAAGCCAAGGGCGGCACGCCGTCGGGCATGGGCCGTCAGGGGCTGACCGACGTGTTGGTCCAGTCCGGGCTGTGGACCGCCTTTCGCGGACGCCCTTACGGCAAAGTTCCCGCCCCGGGCACCACCCCGCATTCGATCTTTGTGACCGCGATCGACACCAATCCGCTGGCGGCGGACCCCGCGGTGGTGCTGGCCGACCGCAAGGACCAGTTTTCACTGGGCTTGGAAGCGATCGCCGAGCTGACCGACGGAAAGGTGTTCGTGTGCAAATCGCCGAACTCCGAGATCCCCGGGTCTTCCAACACCAAAATCGAAATTGAATCGTTCGGCGGCCCCCACCCGGCGGGGCTAGTCGGCACTCACATCCATCACTTGGACCCGGTGGGACCGACCAAAACGGTTTGGCACATCGGGTATCAAGACGTTGCGGCGATCGGATCGCTGTTGATCAATGGAACGTTGGACCCGCGACGCGTCATCGCGTTGGCCGGACCGGTCGTTAAACAGCCGCGATTGTTGGAAACCCGTTTGGGCGCCAACGTCAGCGAATTGATCGACGGCGAATGCGAAGACGTCAAAGTCCGGCCGATTTCCGGTTCGGTGCTTTGCGGACGCACCGCGTTGGATCCACACCAGTACCTGGGCCGCTATCACAACCAAGTCTCCGTCTTGGCCGAAGGCGATGAACGCGAGTTTCTTGGCTGGCAAAAACCCGGTTTTGATAAGTACAGCGTGACACGCGTTTTCGCATCCGCGATGACGCCGGGCAAAAAATTCCCCTTCACGACGTCCACCGGCGGCAGCGTGCGGGCGATGGTGCCACTGGGAACCTACGAAAAGGTCGTCCCGTTGGACATCCTGCCGACGCAATTGCTGCGTGCCCTGATCGTCCGCGACACCGACCAAGCGCAACAGTTGGGCGCGTTGGAGTTGGACGAAGAAGACTTGGCGTTGTGCACGTTCGTGTGTCCCGGCAAATACGAGTACGGTTCCCTGTTGCGTGAAAACTTGACCACGATCGAACGGGAAGGTTGATCAAGGAATACCCAGAAACATGAAAGCACTGCGCGACGCTCTGGATTCGGTACACCCTTACTTTGAAAAGGGTGCGATTCTGGAGAAGGCCTACCCGGTCTACGAGGCCCTCGACACATTTCTTTACACACCCGGCGAAACTACGCACGGCTTGACCCACGTTCGCGACGGCATTGACCTGAAGCGGATGATGAGCATGGTCGTCTTCGCGTTGGTTCCGGTGACCCTGTTCGGCATGTGGAATGTCGGTTACCAGGCCACCGAAGCGGTTGAAAAGATGACCGCCGCGGGGATCGACATCGATTACGATTGGCATCACCAACTGTTCCAGGCGATCGGCTTCGGCTATGACGCATCGGATCATGTCGCCAATTTCGTGCTCGGTGCGATCTTCTTTTTGCCGATGTACATCGTGACGATGTTCGTCGGTGGCCACATCGAATTGGTGTTCAGCGTTCTGCGTGGACACGAAATCAACGAAGGTTTCTTGGTCACGGGGCTACTGTTCCCGCTGACACTGCCCGCATCGATTCCGCTTTGGCAGGTCGCACTGGGGATTGCGTTCGGGGTGATCGTGGCCAAGGAGGTCTTCGGCGGAACGGGTCGAAACTTCTTGAACGTCGCCCTAACCAGTCGTGCGTTCTTGTACTTCGCGTACGCCGGCCAAATTAGTGGTGACAAAGTCTGGACGGCCGTCGATGGCTTCAGCGGCGCGACCGCCCTGGGGCAGATGGCGATCGCCGAACAGGACGCCGTCGGTTCACTGGCCAGCGTCGACTATGTCTGGGGTGCCCAGGAACCGATCACTTGGATGAGTGCTTTCATCGGCACCATTCAGGGATGTGTCGGCGAAACCAGCGCCCTGTTGTGCTTGGTCGGCGCCGGCATCTTGATCGCCTGCGGCGTCGGATCCTGGAAAATCATGACCGGCGTGATCGGCGGTGTCGTCGCCACGTCGTTGTTGTTGAATGCGGTGGGCAGCGAAACGAACCCCATGTTCGCAGTCCCATTCTATTGGCACCTGGCCATCGGCGGCTTGGCGTTCGGTTTGGTTTACATGGCCACCGACCCAGTCAGCGCATCGATGACCGAAACCGGTAAATGGCTGTACGGCGGACTGATCGGATTCATGACCGTCCTGATTCGGGTCATCAATCCGGCTTTCCCCGAAGGAATCATGCTGGCCATCTTGTTCGGCAACGTGTTTGCTCCGCTGATCGACTACTTCGTCGTCCAGTGGAACGTCTCTCGCAGAAAGGCTCGTTATGCAACGGCGTGATTCGATCGGCAACACCATCTTGGTTGCCCTGGTTCTTTGCGTGGTTTGTTCGCTAGCGGTGAGCGCCGCGGCGGTCGTCCTGCGTCCGATCCAAGCGAAGAACAAGCAACTGGATCAACAACGAAACATTCTGGACGCCACAGGTCTGGCGATGGGCGAATACGGAAAGCCCGCGTCACAGCTGTCGGCTGAAAAGGTGGCGGAACTGTACGAGTGGATCAGTGAAAAATTGGTCAACTTGGAAGACGGTTCCTACAACACCGAGATCGATCCGGAAACCTACGATCCTCGTGAAGTGGTCGACGACAAGGCTCGCAGCGTCGAAGTCGTCGCTGAGGATTACAACCCCGGAATCGGCCGTCGCGAAAAGGTCGCCAAGGTCTTCTTCGTGAA
The DNA here is from genome assembly GCF_012290005.1 of Crateriforma spongiae. Taxonomy (NCBI): domain Bacteria; kingdom Pseudomonadati; phylum Planctomycetota; class Planctomycetia; order Pirellulales; family Pirellulaceae; genus Crateriforma; species Crateriforma spongiae. The sequence goes on along the minus strand of NZ_JAAXMS010000001.1, from coordinate 969,988 downwards.
ACGTCCGGGCGAGGACCGTATCCGACAAATCGTCTTGCCCGTCTATGGCAAAGGCTTGTGGTCGACCATGTACGGCTATCTGGCGATGAAAAGCGACCTGGAGACGATTCAAGGTCTGACGTTCTACGAACACGGGGAAACCCCGGGACTGGGCGGCGAAGTGGACAACCCGCGTTGGAAACAACAGTGGGAAGGCAAACTGCTGTTTGACGACAGTGGGCAACCGGCGGCCAAGGTCAGCAAGGGTCCGGCGCCTCCTGGAAATCCTTATTCGGTCGACGGTCTGTCCGGTGCCACCATCACCAGCAACGGCGTGACCAACCTGATCAATTATTGGGCCGGCGATGACGGCTATGGCCCGTTCATGAAGAAGCTTCGGACGGAATTGAACGAAGCACCCGCCGGCGAAGAAACCGCTGGCGTTTCACCGAGCACCGGACTTCAACCCACGCTGGAGGGTTAATCATGGCAGCCCCCAAACCCAAAGAGGTCCTGCTGGGACCCCTGGTTGATAACAACCCGATCGCGTTGCAGATCCTGGGGATCTGTAGTGCCCTGGCGGTGACCACCAAGATGGAAACGTCGGTCGTCATGGCCTTGGCCGTGATTGCGGTGACCGCGTTCAGTAACCTGGCCGTCAGTGCGATCCGCAGTTTCATTCCCAGCAGCATTCGGATCATCGTCCAGATGACCGTGATCGCGTCGCTGGTGATTGTGGTCGACCAATTCTTGAAGGCCTTCTTTTTCGACATCAGCAAGCAGCTTTCGGTCTTCGTCGGGCTGATCATCACCAACTGTATCGTGATGGGTCGCGCCGAAGGCTTTGCGATGAAGAACCCGGCCGGCATCAGCTTTCTGGACGGCGTCGGCAACGGCCTCGGCTATGGCATGGTGCTGCTGGTCGTCGCGTTCTTTCGGGAACTGTTTGGCAACGGATCGCTGTTCGGCGTCACCATCATGGAACTGGACCGCAACGGCGGTTGGTACAACCCGAACAACTTGATGTTGCTGCCGCCCAGTGCGTTCTTCTTGATCGGCATCATGATCTGGGTGATCCGATCGTTCCGCCCCGAACAAATCGAAGAGGCCTAGAGTCCGATGGAAGAATACCTGAGCATCTTTTTGAAGGCCGTCTTCGTCGAGAACTTGGCATTGGCCTTTTTCCTGGGCATGTGCACGTTCTTGGCGGTCAGCAAGAACGTCAAAACAGCACTGGGCCTGGGCGTTGCCGTGATCGTGATCGAAACCATCACGGTTCCGGCCAACCAGTTGATTTACGACTGGATGTTGAAGAAGGGCGCGTTGACCTGGCTGAACGGCCTGGGCATCGGCACCGATGTGATCGATTTTTCGACCGTCGACCTGACGTTTCTGTCCTTCATCAGCTACATCGGCGTCATCGCGGCGATGGTCCAGATTCTGGAAATGACATTGGACCGATTCTTTCCGTCGCTTTACAACGCGTTGGGAATTTTCCTGCCGCTGATCACGGTCAACTGCGCCATCCTGGGTGCGTCGCTGTTCATGCAGGAACGTAGCTACAACTTCCCCCAATCGTGCGTCTACGGTTTCGGCTGCGGCGTCGGCTGGGCCATTGCGATCGCCGCGTTGGCGGGAATTCGTGAAAAACTGAAATACAGTGACGTTCCACCGCCGCTGCGTGGTTTGGGCATCACGTTTATCACGGTTGGACTGATGTCGCTGGCGTTCATGTCGTTTAGCGGGATTCAGCTTTGATCCGATTCGGGCGGGTTCCGGGATCGTCGCCAGGTGCTGCTGCGTCGGACATCCCCAAGGCGTCCGCCACCGCATGATCGGCCTGCCGATCCGTTCGTCATTCACATTTCAAAAAGTCAACAAAGTCTGATTCGATGACAACCGTTGTTTTCGGCGTCGTGATGTTCACCTTCGTGGTGGTCGCGTTGGTGGTGGTGATCTTGTTGGCCAAGAGCCAGCTGGTGGCTTCGGGCCCGGTGAAGATCACCGTCAATAACCAGAAAGAAATCGAAGTCCCCGCCGGCGGTAAATTGCTGGGCGCGTTGGCGGACGCCGGCATTTTCGTTTCCAGCGCTTGCGGCGGTGGTGGCACTTGTGCCCAGTGCAAGGTGAAAGTGACCGAAGGCGGTGGCGATATTTTGCCGACCGAAAAGGGTCACATCAGCAACCGTGAAGCGAAAGAAGGCGACCGTTTGAGTTGCCAAGTCGCGGTCAAGCAAGACATGCAGGTTGAAGTTCCTGCCGAAGCCTTCGAAACCAAGAAGTGGGAATGCACCGTCCGCAGCAACCACAACGTTGCGACGTTCATCAAGGAATTCGTGCTGGAGTTGCCCGAGGGCGAAGAAGTCGATTTCAAGGCCGGTGGCTACATTCAGATCGAATGCCCGCCTCACGTCCAGGAATACAAGGACTTCGATATCGAAGAAGAGTACCACCCGGACTGGGACCGGTTTGACGTTTGGCGTTACGTGTCAAAGGTCGACGAACCCGTCGTGCGTGCCTATTCGATGGCCAACTATCCGGGTGAAAAGGGCATCATCATGCTGAACATCCGGGTCGCGACGCCGCCGCCACGTGGCCCCGAAGGCATCCCGCCGGGCAAGATGAGCAGTTACATCTTTGGCCGAAAGCCGGGCGACAAGGTCACCATCAGTGGTCCCTATGGCGAGTTCTTTATCAAGGACACCGACGCCGAAATGGTTTACATCGGTGGTGGTGCGGGAATGGCTCCGCTGCGAAGCCATATCTTCGAACTGTTCAAGAACCGCAAGACCGACCGAAAAGTGTCGTACTGGTACGGCGGTCGTAGCTTGCGTGAACTGTTCTACATCGATCACTTCCGTGAGATCGAGAAGGAATTCCCGAACTTTCAATTCAACATCGCGCTTTCCGAGCCGATGCCCGAAGACAATTGGTCGGGCTACGTCGGATTCATTCACCAAGTGTTGTTGGAAAATTACCTGTCCAAGCACCCGGCACCCGAAGACATCGAGTACTACATCTGTGGACCGCCGATGATGAACCAAGCGGTCTTCAAGATGTTGGATGATTTGGGCGTCGAACCGGAAAACATCGCCTACGACGACTTCGGTGGTTGATCTTTCATGAACGCATTCATGCACGTCGCAACGCGGTCGCACTTTTGGGTGGCCGCGTTGTTTCTTTTGGTTGCACTGGGCATCGGTCAGTCGCCAGCCCGCGGTCAGCAAGACCTGGTCAGCTTTGCGGGCCAGACGATGGGGACGACTTATTCGATCAAAATCGCGCCGCCCCATGATTCGCTGCCGGACGATCTTCGCTTTCAAGTCGATGCCGAATTGCGAACCGTCAACGACCAGATGTCGACCTATTTGAAGTCGTCGGAGATCTCGCAGTTCAATGCATCGGATTCGACCGATTGGTTCGACGTCAGCGATGCGACTGCCCTGGTGGTCAAGCGAGCCTTGGAGATTTCGGAACTGACCGATGGCGGCTTCGACGTGACCGTGGGACCTCTGGTGGACGCGTGGAGCTTTGGCCCCGCCCCGCGTTCCAATCAAATCCCCGATGATGCAACCTTGGAACGCTTGAAAGCGGCGACCGGGTATTCGCATCTGCATGTCCGATTACAACCACCGGCGTTGCGCAAAGACATTCCCGATCTGCGCATCGATCTGTCGGCGATCGCCAAAGGCCATGGCGTGGACCGCATCGTCGAATTGCTGCAATCCACTGGTGCGGAAAACGTCTTCGTTGAAATCGGCGGTGAAATTCGAACGACGGGGGCAAAGCCAACCGGCCCTTGGATGGTCGGCATTCAGGCGCCGGACCAAGCGATGAATCGTCCGGCCATTGCCCACGGTCTGACCAATGGGGCGATCGCAACATCGGGCGATTATCGAAACTTTTTCATGATCGATGGCGTTCGGTATTCACACACGATTGATCCGCGAACGGGACGCCCGGTCAAGCACGACGTCGCCTCCGTGTCGGTGATTACCGACGATTGCATGTCGGCCGACGCATGGGCCACCGCCATCAATGTGCTGGGACCTGATGCGGGTATCGAAGCCGCCAAAGCCGAAGGCCTGGACGTGTTGGTGATCCATCGCAACCAGGATGGCTACGACGCAGCGGCCACAGGCCAGTTCCAACCGTATGTCGATCAGTTGACAACGGTGAAAGGTTCCGATGAATCGAATGCCAAGGATGAATCCTCCTTTGTCTCACGTGTCCTGCCGCTGGCGGTCGTCACGGCTGTGTTTATGGGAATCGTGGTCACCGGCATGGCCGTCGGCGTGATGTTCGGGCGGCGTGCGATCAGCGGCAGTTGCGGTGGGCTGAACAGCAAGACCAATCCCGATGGTTCCACCAGTTGTTCGCTGTGTAGCAACCCCAGCGATGCGTGCAAGGAACTACGCGAAAAGATGCAGGCGGACAAGTCAGCCGCCGAAAACGTGGCTTCTTGATCGTTCGTTTCCCGAACAAGGTGATCGGGAATCGGGGCAGCGGTGGGAACCGCCGCTATGAATTCCGGGCCAACAGTTCGCTGATGTCCAAAAGGTGAACTTGTCGGCCGTCTTGATGCGGGCTGTCGATGGCCACCTGCGTGCCGTCTTCGCTGCAACGCGGGTGCGTGTCACAACGCCATTCCCCCGTGTAGGCATGGGGTGATGGGAAATGTCCCAGATCGAATCGACGGCCGCTGGGAACGTGGTACAGATACACCGTTTGGCGGCGGTCCTGCTTGGACGGATAGGTGTCGTTTAAGATCCAATCACCGTGGTCGCCGCGTAAATACGTGTTGTGACCATTGGACTTCATCACCCCGGCACCCACGGGCGTCACCTTGTCGGTGTGATCGACGAAGTCGTAGAAGCCGGCGGGCATGCCAATGGGCCGCGTCCACATCGTCACGACTTCGTCGTCTTTCCAAATGAAGTGGGACGTTTTCCCGGATGGATCCAACTCATACAAATCGTTGCCGTCCAGATCGGCGGTCAACATCCGCGTCACGAAACCGCCTTTGTATTGCAACGTCTGGGGATCAAATTCCGGGCGGAACCGATGCAGCACGATAAAGCGCGTGCCGGACGGATTGATCAACAAATGGTTGAAATAGTGCCAAGCTTCGTCGTGTGTTTGGCCGTCGTGCCATGGCATTGCGGCGACACGGTCAAGTGAAAGAATCAAACGGCTGTCGCCCGTTTCCAAGTCGACTTTCCAAACGCCTGATTCCTTTGGGCTCCGCTGATCGACAAAGGGATCGGCTAGTCCGTCATAGCCGTATCCCGGACGCAGGTTGTCGATGCGACGAAAATCCGCAGACAAACCAAAGCGACCGTCGTCGCTGATCGTGTAGATCGGCCGATCAATCGTTCGCGTTCGTCCCGATTTCAGGTCGTGAATGCGACACACGAACTGGTCACCCTGGCGGTCGTTCCACAGAACACGGCGTCCGTCGCGTCCGATCCACTGCAGCATGCAACCTTGCTGCCATCCCCAAGCGTTGGACACACCAAGCGGCACCCAGTGGTCACCGTCGGCGGTGTCGACATAGCCGACGTCGATCGAATCGTTTCCCGCGGGGGAACGCCCTTCGAAATTCACCCGGTTCGAAAGCACCTTTGTCCCCGTCGGGTCGAATTCTCGTTTGTCGTAGTACCCGAACCAGTGGTGCCCCGGCGGCTTGGTGATCTGACGGTACGGCACCATCGTTTCCAGCTTGCCGATCCCCGACGAATTCGCGTCCGAATCGGCTCGTGCGTCGGAAAGGGTCCATGTGCAGAACGAAGCCGCGGTCGCGGCACGACAGAACTGACGTCTTGTGATTGGCATGGCGGGGCGGCCGAGGGCCGAAACCAGGAAAGGGGAGGGCGGGACGTGATCAATCGCCGCAGTTTCTGGTGGCCAGGCAGGCCAAAGCGGCGATGGATCCACCAAGATAACCGTTTGAAAGCGCGTCGGTTGCCCACCACATCGCCAGCCCCGGGGGATGAGTCGACAGTCAGCGGATCCAGGGCCCGCTCATCACGGCGTGCGTCGATCGCACGCAACCGCCAAGAAGGACCACCGCGAAAAGCGGGGGGCAAGGGCAAGACGGCCGGGGTTATCGCTGCTCGCGATAGGTCGTGAAGCTCAAAAAGACCAGAATCAGGCCGAAAATGGCAAACGTCAGGTCCATCAGCAAGCTGGCGTAGCCCAGCGGAGCGACATCTTCCATGCCGGCCAGGCCCATGATCGCATCGGCACCAAACAGCACGACGACCAGGATCGAAGCCACAAGGCTGATCAGACAAAGCGCCTTGGGCATCAACCAACCTCTTGAAAAGGACTAAAGGACTGAAATGGGGCCCGCCGCGACAGGCCGTTGGATTTGCTTGGGAACTTCATCGGCAAAGTATAGTTGCCCTCGACGCATTTTCCCACGCCCGCCCAAGGTGTGCATTTTCACGAAAATTCGCCGCTCGGACGGCTGTAAGGATTGCGACGAAAGTGCGATGTTGATTGCGATACTTCGTCCCGTCAACGCGGCATTTGGCCCATGAATTCGACGCCCGCCCCTGAAAATTCGTCTACTGCCCCCCCAACATCGACCGCCGACGACTTGCTGCGGCGCGATCCGTGGCTGTGGTGGCGAAACCAGATGCCGATCACGGCTAAATGGCACTATTTCGACCATGCCGCCGTGGCCCCCCTGCCCAAGCCGGCCGCCGATGCGATCACCAAGTTTGCGACTCAGGCCAGTGAAGAAGGCGACACCGTGTGGCCGCAGTGGCACGATCGCCAGGAAACGTTACGAGGACAATTTGCCGAGCTGACCGGTGCGTCGATCGACGAAGTCTGTCTGATTCCCAACACAACGACCGGTATCAACCTGGTGGCCGAAGGCTGGCCGTGGCAGCCCGGCGACAGCGTGGTGGTGCCCGAAGGCGAATATCCCAGCAATTTGCTGCCTTGGCTGAACCAACAAAGCAAGGGCGTGGACGTGCGAATTGTTCCCCGCCGCGATGGCCGCGTGGAAATCGATGACTTGTTCGACCGTGTCGACGATTCGACTCAGATGATCGCCGTCAGCTGGGTCGGATTTTCCAGCGGCTACCGGGTCGATCTGGAATCTCTGGTGCACCGGGCTCATCGCCGCGGCGTGAAGGTTTTCGTCGACGCGATCCAGGGCTTGGGAATGTACCCACTGGATCTGTCCCAAATTCCTGTCGACTTTCTAGCGGCCGACGGTCACAAATGGCTGTTGGGGCCTGAGGGTGCCGGCGTCGCCGTGGTCGCCCGGCGTCACCTGGAAACGCTGCGGTGCATCGGCGTGGGCTGGCATAGCGTCAAAGAATCCAAAGCGTTCACGGCAACCGATTTGGACCTTCGCCCGACCGCCGCTCGTTTCGAAGGCGGGTCGGCCAACATGGTCGGATTTGCCGCCTTGTCGGCCAGCGTTGAATTGTTCCTGCAAGTCCGCCGCATGCACGGTGCCAACGCGATCGCTGACCGGGTGATCGGACTGGTCGACGGCTTTGAAGGAATGCTGCGTGAACGTGGTCTGATTTGTCACGCACCAGTCGGGTCAATGCATCGCACGGGAATCGTTATCTTTGAAGTCCCCGGGGTCGATGCGGCAAAAGTCCGACAATCGGCCTTGGATTCTTCCATGGTCATCAGCTGTCGTGGTGCGGGTGTCCGCGCCAGCATCCACGCATACAACACACTGCACGAACTGGAACAACTGGCTGATTTGGCCGCAGGCCTGGCAAAGTAGCCGAACGGATTGGCCCATGGCCTGCCAACTTCTCTTGCTTCATTGATTGACCATGCCCCACAAAAGCACGGCCGTGTACACCGGCTCCTTCGACCCCGTAACGCTGGGGCACCTGCACATTATCCAAAGGGCTTCGGCGTTGTTCGAAAATTTGGTCGTCGGGATCGGCATCAATGCGGACAAACGCCCGATGTTCTCAATCGAAAAGCGGGTCGAACTGGTTCAGAAGGTCACCGAGCCTTTTGAAAACGTGCGTGTCGAACCGTTCGATGGCTTGGCCGTCGATTTCGTCCGCCAGCAGAAATCATCGCTGATGATCCGTGGCATTCGACCGCTGACCGACACCGCCGGTGAATTCACGATGATGATGGCCAACCGGCAGTTGGACGACAGCATCGAGACTGTGTTTCTGATGGCCGACGAACGTTTTTCACACGTCAGCAGTTCGTTGCTGAAACAGATCGCCGCAGTCAGCGACAGCGACCAACGATTGGCAAAGTTCGTTCCGCCACCGGTTTTGGATGCGCTGCGACAACGCATGAACGAGTAGCCAACGGCCGGCAAAACGAATCACGCCGCTCGTTTGTCTTCCTGCGATTCCGCGTTGTCGCGATCTTCGCTGTGAACGCCGCCGCCGGATCCTTCGCCGGCCAACGCATAACTGTCACGTTTGCGACGCCGCAGTCGCTGGTGCGATTCGGGTGCAAAGCGATCGAACACGCTGCCCAACAGGTTGGGGCTGAAGCAGACGTACCCCCACAACAACCCGAACGCCACGCCGCCGATCCCGTCGGTAAAGAAATGGGCACCACTTAACAATGGCTGCAACAGTTGGCCGGCACCAATGATGAAGAACAGCCAGCGACCGCGCGGCAGGATCACCCACAAACCGACGATCAATGCCGTCGCCGTGGCGACTTTGCCGCTGGGGAACGCGCGTGTCTGTGCGGCGAAGGTCGCGATCTGATCCAAATCCCAATCAAACGCCCACAACCACGCATAGTCGGTGGTCGCCAGATCCAAGTTCAACGCGTGGGGTTTGCGCCGCAACACGAACAGCTTGGCCATCATGGCTACCGATCCACCGCCCAGCGCCAAGGTCGCCAAACGGGGAACTTGCCAGCGTTTGCCGGGAGCCATCAACATGATCCCCACCAACACCAAAAAGACGCCGATGCCGTGCGAAAAAACCAGGGTCAGATCGAGGGCACTCTGGAAATCACTGGACCACCGAGTGTTGGCGACGTAGCGGGCGATCGGAACATCCGCCAGCGTCAACAGTGGCACCAGCAAGAACAGGAACGCCGACAACCACAGCAGAGTTCCGGGCCGATAAAACCCCTCGCCGACCCCCTCGGTCATCGATACCGACGAACCACTATTTCGGACACGCCACGATCCACTGTCCTGGCGTGACGGCTGGCGACGCGGCAACGGTTTCATCAACAATTCCAACGCAGACGCGCTCAGCGCATCAACGGGAGCCGCAGGACGTTGACCGTCGCTCGGTGATTCGTGATCGGTGGATTGGGGATGATGAAGCATCGTGTCGATCCAGACCTCGTGATTCACCCATCAATTCCGCACGCCCCAAAGCCCAATCGTTGGGCAACGGCGTCGGGGTGAGTTTTGCGGAGGGTATTCAATCAACCACACTGGTGAAAAGCCCATCCCGCCGGACGATCCCCTGCGATTTGGCCCCCAACTTTGCCCGCTTGCCTGCAACGCCTGTTTTCCAGATTGCTTGCAATCACGGTTCGTCTTGCTTCGCCGTGCGGATGCCAGGTCTCAGCAAGAATCACTCCTCCCGATGTCGCTGGCGAAAGCCCCAAAAAAACCCCGCCGATGATTTTTCACCGGCGGGGCGTCACGGATTTTGGTGCATGGGCGACTGTGGGAAACGGATCGATCGGCCAGCGGATCAAACCGCTTGCATCACATCGATTTCTTTAGCCAATCGCTTCCGCGCCACGTGCAGACGTCGCTTGATCGTTCCGACCGGTGCGGCGAACGCATCGCTCATTTCGATCAAGGTTTGTCCGTTCAGGTAAAACGCGTTCAGCGTGTCCCGATCCATCTCGTTCAAACGTCCGATCCCGCTGCGAACTGCGGCGGCCTCTTCGCGATCTTGGGCGAAGGTTTCGGGCGTTGCGTCGGCCGCACACGTTGCTTCCAAAGTCTCGGGATCACAAACGACCGCGCCGCGATGACGCGTGATGCGGTTGATCGCCATGCGGTGCAAGATCTGACGCAACCACCCGCCGAAAGCTTCCGGAACACGCAATTGATTGATCTTCTGCATCGCCTGCATGAAGACGTCTTGGGCCAATTCTTCGGCCTCGTCGCCGTCGCGGACCTTCCGCATCGCCAACGCGACGATTCCGCCACGGTAACGTTCGAACAGTTCGCCGAAGGCCTCGCGATTTCCATCCTGGGCCGACTTCACCAGTTCAGCCACGCTGCATTGGCGAAGCTGAGCCGGGGACATTGGCTGTTCATCGATTGCATTCATCGTTGATTTCCTTTTCCCGATCCGCCTTGTCGGCCGATCCGTCGGGGCCAGGGTTCTGCTGGCCGCCGGTGACGATCGACGTGAATCCAAAAGGGGCGGATTCGGTGGGCGACGACTTTCTTGGCAGCCGTCGCGGTGGGGTGTTTTGCTGGTTGTGTTTGGCTTCGTTAAACTTCGCGACTTGGCGATCGGTGGGAGTCGAAAGCGGTGCGAAGTTGCGTTGTCGTGGTGGCCGGTCTAGCGGCGGGGTCGATCAAGACGACTTTGGCAAAACGGTGTTTCGTCGATGGTCACGGCCGGATTCCGGCGGACCTGACAAAGGAACCGATGTCCAAAGGCGTCAAACCGATTGCTTGGTTAACCGCGATGACCATGCCGACCGAATGCGGTGCGTTGTCAGGTTCCAGGCGTCCGAGGAATGCTTCGTTTCAGTGCGAAGCATCACGGCCGATGGACCAACACAACGGTGCCGGATCGGAAGGCGATTTCAGCGACGGTCAAAACGTTGCCTGTGTCGTGTCAGCCGTGGCGTGCGAGGGTTTTCCGCACGACCAAGGCCGGCGATCGACATCAGCCGCAGCGTTTGCCAAGCGTCGGTTTCAATCGCCCTGTGCCGATCGGGCCCTGCGTTGTCACCGGCACCAACATGGGCCGGCCCGGACAACGCGGGTGCATGCGATCCGACAAGACATCCAGACCTGACGACATCGAACTCGATAGGTGTCGATGTGATCTGGACGAGAACAGCCACTGCCAATCAATCCCGTCTCGCAGATAACTGCGAATCAAACGGGTGGAGGTCTGCAATGCGGCGGCAAACGCACCCATGACGCGATTCGTGCGTACTTCGACAACTGCAAAGACGCGAACGACGACGGCGGCGGCTTGTTCCAAACGCATTTCAAACCTCCCGGCACCCTTTGTTTTGGGTGCGGCAGCAAAACAAAAAAACGATGAAGTTGATGGGTTGGGCAGAGCCGGTGACTCCAACCCAGGCGACGGTCACGATACGATTCAACCACGCCAACGGATCAACCGCGGTGTGGCAAACAACATCAACCGTCGCAAAAAAGGATACTCCTGCGGAGCAACGGGGACCAGCGAAAAGCGGATCCAGCCGTCACCCAATCTCAGGGATCGGTCGTAAGGACGCCCAGGGCAAGGGAAGGTTCGCGGATAAAAACCTGTTTTTCGTTTTTCCAGAAATTTTCTTTTCGCCCCGACGGACATTCGCGATTCGTTCTGCCTTCGTTCACGCCGATTCGGTTCGAAAATCGTAAAGCCGGTGCCGGCCCCCCGACGAACCACGCCGCAGCCGACTTTTCCCACTCAGGTAACCCACGCCGATGACGGACCAGCGGTCAACAATCAGTATGCCATCGACAGGATGGGTGGATTTAGTCCTGCCGCCGACCTGCGTGTTGTGCAGCCGACAAACCCCTGGTGGCGGTGATTTTTGCCAGGATTGTCTGACCCGCTTGTCCGTTTCGCGTCCAAAAATGCGGATGGGATGCCGATGGTGCGGAGTGCCCGGCGGGGCATCGGCCGCCAAAAAGGGTCGCTGCACCGTGTGTGGTGGTGGTGCGTCCGGACCTGGTAAAGGCTGGCGAATCGACCGCACCCATGCGCTTTGGTCCTACGAAGAAGCAGTCCGGGGCATGGTTGTTGCCTCGAAATATGGACGCCATGCGGCGATCGCCGTCGCTGCGGCGGGACATTTGGCGTCGGAGATTCTCCGGGATCTTTCCGGCGACATGGATCCGTTGCCCGACATGGTGACCTACGTGCCGTCGTACTGGACACGCCGGTTGTCACGAGGTGGTTGTTCCGCCGAAACATTGGCGGTCACCGTAGCGAACAAGTTGGATCGTCCGTTTGTATCAATCTTGCGGACACGGCGACCGATCGCGAAACAAGCATGGCTGGGAGATCGCCAGCGAATTTCCAACGTCCGCGATGCCTTTGTCGTTAAAAAAAGCTATCTTCCATCGGACCGTTTCGGCCGGGCACCGTTTGGCCGAATTAAGGGTGGGCACGTCATGATCGTCGACGACGTGATGACGTCCGGGGCGACAACCAATGAAGTGGCACGTGTCCTGAAGTTGGCCGGTGCCGATCGAGTCAGTGTGGGCGTCATCGCACGGGCAATTCGCCAATGACTCGAAAACTGGCACGGCTGATGCGTTGCCGAAACACGTCCGGGGCGGCGACAAACGCACCGCTCACCTAAACGGCCCCAACGGTTTTGCCGGATAAGCACAGGCTCTGTTCAGGGCTTGTCGGTCCCAAAACCAACCACGAGCCGACCATCGACTCTAAGCGACTGAAACCACTTTCATGAGCGACGCTCCAACACCTTCCGATCCCGATTCGCCGCAGGCCGATGACATGGCCGACGCGATCCGCGTGGCTTCGTCGCGCGCCGAATCGCGCGGGGGCACGTTCCGACGCGCCATCCTGCGCGGTCTGGGTGTGGTGCTGCCGCCGCTGTTGACGATCGTCGTGTTGATCTGGGCTTGGAACGCGATCGAAAGCTACGTGCTTCGCCCCGTCGAAAGCGGCATCCGTCACGCCATCGTTTGGTACGTCAACGACACGTTGGCGGAAATCCCCGAAGGCGCGCAGGCATCCACCGAATCGGGCCGCCGTCTGGACGGGTTCTTCTACGAAGGCACCAACTATGTCCCTGGCCCAAATGGTTTCCGCTTCCTGCCGGACTACGTTGTCAACAAAGTGGACGACAACGCCGACTACTTTGGGCCGTTCACACCGGGACCGGCCAGCGCGTCGGCTTACTGGCACCGTTATGTCGAACTGACGTACATGCCACGATCCATCGTGGTGCCGGTGTTTTTGATCGTATTCCTGACGGTGCTTTATTTTCTGGGACGCGTGTTCGCCGGCGGCGTCGGGCGATGGTTTGTGGCCAGTTTCGACGCGGCCATCCTGCGGATCCCGATCGTCAACAAGGTTTACGGCAGCGTGAAGCAGATCACGGACTTTGCCTTTGATGATCGCGAGATTGAATTCAACCGCGTGGTGGCAATTCAGTATCCACGCGAAGGTATCTGGTCGATCGGCTTTGTCACTGGTGGCAGCATGTTGGAGATCACCGAAGCGTGTGGGGAACCGACACTAAGCGTTCTGATGCCAACCAGCCCCATGCCAATGACCGGATTCATCGTGACGGTGCGACGCAGCGAAGCCATCGATTTGGATCTGACGATCGACGAGGCCATACAATTCATCGTCAGTTGTGGTGTGGTCGTTCCGCCACAACAACGAACCGATGGTTCCGTCGTGCCACGACGCAAAGCACCGGTCACGGGCGAAACCGTCGCGGGAACCGCGGAAAAGGTCTAGGACGCTCGGGTCGATGCGTGACTGGCCACCGGTCGTTTCCCATGGCTTGGGCGGCGTCGCAATCACGCCCCTGTTGCGGCGACTCAATCCCCACGATGTTTTTTCATCGATGGGTTCACCGATCGCCAAACGTCGCCCGTTGCAGAAGACCCGATGCCAAAGAATCGAGATCGCAAACGAACGCTGCCACAAAAAGTTTGCCCGGTTTGTGGCCGAACGTTCGCATGGCGTAAAAAATGGCGCAGCCATTGGGAACAAGTCCTGTATTGCAGCCAGCGATGCCGCCGACAACGTGATGCGTCATCGGCCGACCGGACGCCATCCCCAAAGTGACCGCCTCGATGCCACACACCGCGATCCGGAACCCCGGCGATGAACAACCCATCTGACGATTCCCGCGGTGACGTTCCGAATGAATCGGCGTTGACCGCGACGAAAACGGGACGTGTGGTCAGCATCGACGTGTTCCGCGGCATGGTGATGTTTTTGATGCTGGCGGAAATGATGCACCTGGATCAATTGGGTGATCACTTTCCCGACAGCACGATTTGTCAATGGATCAGTTTTCATACGTCCCACATCGCCTGGGAAGGCGGGTCGTTGCACGACATGATCCAGCCGGGATTCACTTTCCTGGTCGGTGTCGCGTTGCCCTTTTCCATTGCCAGTCGACGTCGTCACGGCGGCAGTGACACCAAGTTGTTTTTACACGCCCTGTGGCGTGCCGCCGTCTTGGTGCTGCTGGGCATCGGCCTGCGTTCCCTCGGTCACGATTCAACTCAATTTCGCTTCGACGACACGCTGACACAGATCGGATTGGGCTACCCCATTGCCTTCGTGATCGCGTTGCTGTCGCCACGTTGGAATTTGATCGCATTGGCGGTTGTTCTGATCGGTTTCTGGGCGTGGTACGCGGCGTCGGCCCCGCCACAGGACGACTTTGATTATGCCGCGGTCGGCGTGCCTCAAGATTGGCCCCATCACCACGATGGTTTTGCATCACGCTGGAACAAAAACAGCAACCCCAGTTGGCGGCTGGAAGTCTGGTGGATGAACTTGTTTCCTCGCGAAGAACCATTTGTTTGCAACGGCGGAGGTTACTGCACCATTTCGTTCATCCCGACGCTGGGCACGATGTTGTTGGGGATCTTTGCCGGACGTTGGTTCCGCGACATTCGTTCGTTCGGCGGACGCATGAAACGCCTGCTTCTTGCGGCATCCATCTGCTTTGTCATGGGTTGGTTCTTGGGATGGACGGATCTTTGCCCGATCGTCAAACGAATCTGGACGCCGTCATGGACGCTGGTCAGCGGCGCGGTTTGCTTCCTGTGGCTGGCCTTGCTGCACTGGATTTGTGATCAGCACCAATGGCAATCGTGGAGTTTTCCGTTTGTCGTCATCGGTGCGAACAGCATCCTGGCCTACGTGTTCAGCTGGACGATCGTTGAACCGATTCGTGATGTGCTGTTCTGCCACTTGGGCCGTGATTCATTTGCGTGGTTCGGCCCCGCGTCGATCAGCACCGTGTCGGGTGCAATCACACTATTGATCATCTACGGCATGCTCCTTTGGCTTTATCGACGTCGTGTCTTTATCAAGATTTGATCGGCCGACGCGTTGAAGATTGACGGTCCACCGAAGAAGTCCTTCCAGATCGTCCAGAATCAAATTCCACATCTGGTGCGTTTTCACGCTGATGGGGGCCCCTGTCGCGACGGGCTCAAGACGACGCTACGCTGTTTCCCATCGGCCTACAATGACGCCGAGGCGGGCCCCAGCGGCGACTGCGGGCATCGGTGACATGGCAATCCTTGGATTTGGAACGTGATGATGGCAAAGGCCAAGAACGTACTGGGGGGCGAACTTCAAACCTGCAGTACCGATCCGATGACCGGTTTTTATCGCGATGGCTGTTGCAACACCGGCGGCCAAGACACGGGGCTGCACGTTGTTTGTTCTCAGGTCACCGCCGAATTTTTGGAATTCAGCCGGCAGCGCGGAAACGATCTGTCCACCCCCAATCCCATGTTCGATTTTCCCGGTCTGCAGCCCGGTGATCGCTGGTGTCTGTGCGCCGCGCGGTGGAAGGAAGCCTTCGATGCCGGCATGGCACCGTCTGTCGTCCTGGAATCGACGCACATATCCGCACTGGAATTCGCCAATCTGGACGAACTGAAACAACACGCGGTCGACGCGTAGAACGGCCGTCACTGCTGACGTGCCGCATTTCTGTCGGGGCCGCCCCGCCGCGACGTTTTTCTACACCGCCCCCCCATCTTGTGTGCCCGCACGGGCCAGTCGATAGAATCGTGACGACCGGCGTGTCTGTTCGCCACGTGAGTCGATTCCACACCGCATGCCAGGCGATTCGCTCGGTCGACTGGACTTCGCACCGGTCGGATTATCGTTGATTGGACCGATTTTGTGGCCCCGATCGTCCTATCGGAGATCGATTTCGTTCGACCATTGAACGGATAACCTAACCGTTACCGGATGAACGGTCCTTCGGTTCACGCGGGCGATCGCTGATCGCGAAGCCGCACGTTCCATTCGTTACCGAGCCCACACCTGTGAACGCCGAATCATCGTCATCATCCAACGACTCGGCCACCTCGCACGGCAAGGCTGATTCTGACGCGCCGTTTCGGTATGACACGCAGACCGGCGGGGGCGAACCAGCGGATGTCGGATCGATCGATTCTCGCGTCGCCGCCTTGGCATCGGCCAGCGGCGACACAGAGTCCTTTCTTCGGCGTTTGGCAACGGATCTTCAACAGGCACTCAATGGCGGCATCGTCGCCGTGCATTGGCACCAGTGGTCCGCGCCGGTGATGCTGGTCACCGATCCATCCACATCCGCCGTCATCGACCGTGATGCGATCCGCAGACTTTTGCAATCCGCCACCTCGGCTGCCGTCGGTTGCTCCGTCCCCACCCACGATCCGGGTTCGGTCACTCGCGGATACCATGTGGAAATTGAAAGCGATCCCTATCGGACCGCCGTGTTGATCGTCGCGCCGCTGATGTCACCCACCGTCGGACCTCGCACTCAAGTCGACCAACTTCGCCGTCTTTCCCAGTACGCATCCGCCAGCCGAACCTGGCTGCGGCACTTCCAAAAAAACGCACACATCGATGCACCGGAGCCCGATCGGTCGCTAGCCATTTCTGGCGAACAAAGGCTTTCGGATCAATCAGCGACGGACTTGTCGACCGAAGGTGCGCGTCAAGCATTACGGTCGTTGCACCGCGACTTGGACATGAATGCGACGTGCTATCGCATTGTCAACGAAGCCCGTCGTTTGCTGCAGTGGGATCGAGTCACCTTATTGCGTCCGCGTGGTCGCAAGATGGTGGTTTCCGCAATCAGCAGCGTGGCGGTGGTGGATCGACGCAGCAACAGCGTGGCTTCTGCCGAGCGTCTGGCCAAGGCCGCCGCCGTGCTGAACCGTCCGGTCCTGTTGCCGGACACCGGCGAATTGCCGCCACAAATTCAAACGCCGCTGGAGGATTACCTGGACCAAACCGGCGTCACCACCTGTGCCATGCTGCCGATCCACGCCCCGACGCTGCCGTCGGATCGCATCGACGATGACGACGACGTCGACGCCTTAATTTTGCGACAAACTCAAAACGCCTTGTCGGGTGACGGGCGACTGCTGGGCATTTTGTTGCTGGAATCGTTCGAAGGACGTCCCGATGCGACGATCGGCCCCCCGATCCACGAGGTCGCCGATGCATCCGCATTAGCGTTGCGAAACAGCGACGAACACCAAAGCGTTTTCGCACTGCGAACACGCAAGGCCATCGGCCGTGTAACGGGATCGATCGGTCGCGCCGCTTGGCTGGCGACGTTCGTCATTCTGTTCGCCTTGTTGACCGCCGCTTGGCTGATCCGCGTCGACCACACCGTCACCGCGTCGGGACACGCTGAACCCAAGATTCGCCAGCAAGTGTTTGCGGGGATCGACGGTATCGTCAAAGAAATCTTGGTCGCCGATGGTGATACGGTGTCGGCCGGTGTCCCGTTGATCCGGTTGGAGAACGCTGACTTGGAAAGCCAGGTCGAAGATCTTGCCGGTCGTATCCAAACCGCCAGCCAACGCTTGGCTTCCCTGCAGGCGATGCGTTTGGATCCTTCGGCCGATGCAGCATCGCAAGCACGTTGGGCGTTGGAAGAAAGCCAATTGTCCAGTGAACTGACCGGACTGAAATCTCAGTTGGATTTGTTGCAAAAGCAACAATCCGATTTGGTGGTCACCAGCCCGATCGGAGGCCGCGTCGATGCCTGGCAGATCCGCCAGCGTCTGATCGATCGCCCCGTCAACCGTGGCGATGCGTTGTTGCGTATCGTCGACGATCAGGGACCGTGGGAATTGACCTTGTCGATCGTTGATTCCGACGCGGGCCCCGTGCTGGAATCGATGCAAGGTTCCACAACACTGCCACTTCGGTTCGCCATTGCGACGGAACCCGAACTCAGTTTCGCCGGCACTTTGCAATCCACGGCGACCGCCACACGATTGGATCCGCAAGGCCGATACGTCATCGACGCCTATGCGGATATCACCGCCCAGGCGTCCGGCTTCGCCCCTTGGAACAACGATGCGGCAATGATCGGCGCCGATGTCACCGCCAAGATCCAATGTGATCGCCGCCGTTTGTTGACCAGTTGGTTCAGCGACGTGATCGACTTTGTGCATCGACACATCCTTTTTCATCTCTCGGCGTGACCAGAAGAATGTCACAACGCATTCACGTCCGCTGTCGTCCCGACCTGCAATTCGTCCAGACGATGCACGCCCACGAATCGGCGTTCGTCGCCAAGGATCCGGTTTCGCTGCAATATCATCGCATGCGACCGGACGAGTATTTCGTGCTATCGCAACTGCAGGACGTTTCCGACCTGACGGAACTTCGCAAACGCTACGAGAAACGCTTTGCACCACGACGCGTGACCGAACCCGAATTGAATCGGCTGCTGTTCCGTTTCTATCAAAGCGGATTGTTGATCAGCCAAGCTGCCGGACAGGCCGATCAACTGCTGCGAAAACGGCGAAAGCACCAAGCCGATCAATGGAAACAGCGTTTCAGCAGCCTGCTGTTCATTCGTTTTCCCGGTGTCGATCCCGAACCACTTTTGCGTCGTGTTTATCCATGGGTGCGGCCGCTGTTACAGCCCGCATGCCTGGCGTTCTGGATTGCATTGGCCGTTTCCGCCGGCATCATCATGCTGATTTCAGCATCACGATTCGCCGCAGAATTTCCAGACATGCATCGCTGGCTTCAGCTGGACGCCGTCGTGACCTTGATGGCAGTGATCGGCTTAACGAAAGTCGCACATGAATTGGGTCACGCGTTAGTTTGCAAACATTTCGGCGGAGAATGCCACCAGATCGGCCCCATGCTGTTGGTGTTCACACCGGCGTTGTACTGTGACACCACCGATTCATGGATGTTGCCCAATCGATTCGCGCGAGCTTCGATCGGTCTGGCCGGCATGGCGGTCGAAGTCATTTTGGCGTCTTTGGCCGCATGGATCTGGTTCTTGTCCGGCCCAGGCTTGGTCCATTACGTGGCCATGAATGTGATGCTGGTTTGTGGCATCAGCACGGTTGTCTTTAATGCCAATCCGTTGCTGCGTTACGACGGCTACTACGTCCTTTCGGATCTATTGGACATCCCCAATCTGTCGCAGCAAGCCAATCGTTGGCTATCGTCCCTGGCTTCCAACCATTTTCTCGGCATCCGCGATCCCCAGCCTTCAATGGAAACCTGGCGGTACCGGACCGTGTTGGCCGTCTATGCCATCGCGGCGTTTGTTTACCGGTGGACATTGACGCTGGTCATCTTGTGGTTCGTCGCGTACGCGTTGCGACCCTATGGCTTGGAATCGCTGGGCAAAACCCTTTGCGTTTTCGCAGCGGCCATGATGATTTCAACAATGCTGCGTGGCCCCCGACGTTTTCTTCAAAACCCTCAACAGCGGCACCAAATCAAAATGCACCGACTTTGGATCAGCGTCGTGGCGACAGCGGCCCTGGGCATCGCCGCGTTGATTCCCTATTCATCCCGCGTAACGGCGACCGGTCGCATCGCACCGGCGCAGGAAGCCCGCGTGTTCGTGTCGACCACCGGCGATCTGGAATCGCTGTCCGTCCGCCCCGGCGATCCGATCGAAAAAGGCCAAGTGATCGCGACACTGTCCAATGAAGAAACCGAATTGCAACAAGTCATGGCATCCGGACGCGTTGGGTCCCAACAAGCCGTGGTACAAGCACTGAAAGACACGACCGTCAGCAACCCCGTCGTTGCCAACCAATTGCCAGCGGCCGAAGCCTTGCTGGCCGACCTTATCGATCAGAAGGCGCGAGCCGATCAACGAGTCGAAGCATTGACCATTCGATCCGAATTCGCCGGCGTCGTACTAGAACCGCCTCGACGCGTTCAGACGACCGATGACGTTCGTTTGACGGGGTGGCAGGGTGACCCAACGTTACCTGAAAACGCGGGCTGCACTTTGGAAGCCGGCACGGAACTGATTAGCATCGCAGTGGGCAATCGCTGGAACGCTAACTTGATTGCCCAACAATCGAACATCCACCGTCTGAAGATCGGCAATCGCGTCCGCCTGATCATGAATGCCGCCCCCGACCAGTGGATGTCGGGAAAAGTGGTGCAAATCGCTCGACAACGATGGAACGCGAACGAGCATGCCGAACGCCGTGACGATCCCGAAGCCGCGCGTCAAACCGATCCCAGATCCACCTCGTATCTGGTCAGTGTCTTGTTGGACCAGCCATCGCTTCGCATGGTCACCGGCGCGACGGTTCGGGCCAAAATCGACGCGGAACCGATCTCATTGGCCGGCCGATGTTACCGTTGGCTCAACGGTCTGTTCCGGTTCCGCTAGTTTGCATGCGTTTGAATCACGAAAACGCGGACCGTTCCTATCACCGTTGATCACGTCGCCGGCCGATCACTTGCTCGCCTTTTTCGACGACCGACGCTTGGCCAGCCAATCACCGTACTCCGGTCGTTGTCGCCACTGTTCAATGTACGGCTGATACTCAGGCGTCTCATTCCAGAATCGCGACGGCGGATCTCCCGGCAACAAACGTCCTTCGGGATACTCAATTCCTTCAATGCTGTCCTGGACCGACTGATTCCACTGGATCAGTTTTTCCATCAAACGCTTGGCGTCATCAGGTCGCGAATCAAACAAGTCATTGGTTTCGGAAAGATCATTCGCCAGGTCGTAAAGTTCAAAATTGCCCTTGCGAATGTCGGTCGTCAGCAATTTCAAATCACCATCAATCACAGCCAAACGACCGGAATGGCGAAAGTTCAGCGGCTTCGTGCGTGGTGGAATCGGTTCACCCGCAACCGCCGCATCAATCATCGGCATCAGGCTGATCCCATCGATCGGGCGATCAGGCTGGATGTCTTTCATTCCCAACGCATCCAAGATCGTGGGCAGGATGTCGAACGTCCCACTTCGCGTCATCAAAGTCTGCGGCTGGTCGACGCGATCGGGCCATTCCAACAATGCCGGGACCAGCAATCCGCCTTCATAAATCGTGCCTTTGTTGCCTCGCAGCGGTCCGGTCGACGATGGCTTGATTTTTGGCAGTCCCCCGTTGTCACTGCAAAACCACAAGATCGTTTCGTCCGCGATTCCCGCGTCTCGCAAACCCTGACGCAGGGTTCCGATACTGCGGTCCATGGCCACCAATTCACCATAATGATTTCTCGATGCTTCATCCAAATCCTCAAAGCCCTCCATATCCGCTTCAGCGGCGTGGAAAGGGCTGTGTGGCGTTCCGTACCAGATCACCGCCAGAAACGGTTGGTCACTCTTTGCTTGGCGACTGATGAATTCCAAAGCTTGATCGACAACAATTTCTGACGAATCCCCCTCGTATTCGACGAAGCTGCCGCGATGGCTCATGATCGGGTCGCGATCGAAAAAATTGGTCACCGAAATCCATTGGTCGAACCCGAAGTGACCGGGGTGATGCGAATCGGTATGCAAAACGGGAACACCGGGTCCCCGCAAACCATTCAAATGCCATTTCCCAAAGTGGCCTGTTGTGTATCCGGACTTCTTCAACAACTGTGCGATCGTGACTTCCTGGTGTCGCAGCGGATATCCATGGCTCAGGGTGCCGGTGCGATCGTTGTTGCGTCCGGTCAATACGCTTGCACGGGTCGGCGAACAAACCGGTGCGCCGGCATAGAACCGATCGAAGCGAATCGAATGCCGGCTCATTTCATCCAAATGCGGCGTCTTCAAAATCGGATGTTGATAGTACCCCGTCTGTGCCCATCCCATGTCGTCGGCCATGACCAACACGACATTGGTTCTGCGGGAATCATCGCCGCATACATCGACGGCAAAGGCCAGACCCATGATCCAAATACCGACCAACCCGATCACACGTCGGTCAGCCAATCGTCGACAAGAAAACATCACAACATCTCACTGGGCAGGGGAGGGCAAGACTTTCGCGGGGCCCCGGCACCTGTCGACCATTTCGAACCGATGGCGACATCATCAACGATAGACAGCAGACCGGTGCCGGTGGGAATCCACATCCTAGCCCTTTCCGACCTCGCCGCGTGGTTTGCCAGGGGCAATCATATCCGCCAAGGCGTCTCGCAACGGGTCGTCATCGCGGCCACAGAACCCCCAGTGTTCACGCCGACGCCATCCTTCGGCAAAAGCGAACCGACCGCTCATCCGGCCGACCTCTGCCGATCCGTCGCGCATGGTTTGCAGGTAACTGTCCATGCCTTGGGACTGGTCCAGCCAGACCTTTTGACTTTCATGACAGGCCAATGCCTGCTGTTTTTTGTCGATCACGTCACTGATGTCCACATAAAAATGCGGAACCACCAATTCGCCGGTCGGCTGGCGATTGCCGACCGGCTGAGCGTGATAAACCGTCACGGGATCGTCGTAGGTGCCCACCGGCGGATCACTTTCCAGGTTAGGCATGCCGTGTGCGAACGCTGCGCCGACGGCCAGACGACAAGCATTCTCGTGGTCTTCCATGTAATCGATCGGCGAATGCGTCAAAATCACGCTCGGCTGCACTTGCCGGACAACCGCAGCGACCTTTCGCAACAAATCGGTGCGATAGTGGATTTCCATGTCCGGACAAATCGGTGGGTGAAAGACCGCGCCCAGCGATTCGGCAGCCTGACGTGCTTCGTTCAAACGAATTTGTGCCGTTTCTTCGCGATCGGTCACGGTCGACCCACGGCACCCATCGGCGATGTCCATGTAGTGCAGGTCCCAACCACGCTGCTTCAGCAGAATCATCGTTCCTGCCATCAGAAATTCGATGTCGTCGTGGTGTGCGGCAATGGTCAAAGCGGTGGGCATCGTGCGTGTCTTGTCGAAGCAGATGGATTGCGAGAAAGTCTGTCAGGTGTCGTCGTGGGCGTGGACGATTCGAAATAGTCCCGCGTGGCGATGCCAAGCATACCGATTTCGCAGGTTCATGCAGGAGCCGACCTTTGGCGATCATCACGCTTACCACCGACTTTGGAGCAACCGCCGGCTACGTCGCCCAGATGAAAGCCGTCTTGCTGCGGCGTTCGCCCGACAGTGTCCTGGTGGACGTCACCCACGATGTTCCACCGCAAAACATTACCGCCGCCGCGATTTGGTTGGCCGACACATTGCCTTGGTTCCCCAGCGGTTCGGTTCACTTGGCCGTCATCGATCCGGGGGTGGGAACATCCCGCAAAATCTTGGTCGGCACATTCGAATGCCCCAACCAATCGGGGATCAACGACCAACACTTCATTGTCGGACCCGATAACGGTTTGTTCAGTTTGCTGAACATTGTCGACGCCTGGCACTTGGATGAAACCGCGATGCGAACAGTGCGGGATGTCTCCAATACTTTTCACGGCCGCGATCTGATGGCCCCGGCCGCCGCCGCGATCGCAGGCGGAATTCCGTTGTCCGAACTGGGCGAACGTCGCATCGATCCAGTTCGCTTCACGCTTCCCAAACCGGAACACCGATCCGACGCAACCTCGGGATCCACCGAAATCCGCGGGAAAGTGCTGTACGCAGACTCCTTTGGAAATCTAATCACAAACATCCACACGGCTGATTGTCCGTCGGGGCACACCATCACAGATGCTTGGATCGATTGTCCCAATGAATCGACGCCCATCTCGGTGCGATCGGTTGCCACCTACGGGGACGCAACGCCGGGCGAAATGGTCGTCTTATCGGGGTCCGGTGGCCGTGTGGAATTTGCCGTTTGCAATGGCAGCGCGGCCCAGCGACTTGGTTTGACCGCTTACGGAGCCGAACCGGAATCACTGCCTTCGGTAACGTTACGATTGATCGGCGCCGACGAACCCTGAGTCGGAAGACCGCCGCTCGTTTCGGCATCGTTCAATTTGGGCAGAGATTCGAAATGCAATTCTTCGATGACGATCAGTCGCTGAACCACGGCAAACAGCAACGCCGTACTCCAGCCGAAAACCAACAACCCCGTCATCGCCTGGATCCCCGCCGCGATCCGCCAATGAGACTGGACGACGATGTCTCCATAGCCAAGCGATGTGAACGTGACGGCGGAAAAGTACATCGCGTCTTCAAAGGTATTGATCAGCGTTTCGGACTGCATCCACCAATACAGCGCCGCCCAAACCAACACTTCGATGATATGCATCACCAGTAGCGTCGCCGCCGTTCGGGCCAAGATGTCCAACACCGCTCCGAAGCTCATCCGGGCGTGGAAATGATCACGGTGCTTGAACAGATTTCGAATCCAATACACCGTCCCCGCCGCGTGGATGGCGACGGTGACGATCGTCAATCCGATTCCAACGATAATCGGAACCAACATTACGCTTCACCTATCACCCAAGCCGACGTTTGATACACGAGTCCAGCGACGGCGGACCGACCTAGCCGGACCGCTTTTGCCTCGGGGCATGGCGACTTTCCCGATGCCCGATTTGCTTCGCCGATGACCGCGGTAGAATTTAAGGGACATGGGGCAATGCCGCGAGCCTGTTGAATGCCGAACGACAACTTTGATCAACCATTGTGCATTGGCCCCCATCGTTTGATGCCGGGACAACGCCAAACGATTGACTTGCCAGTGGGTCATTTGGTCACCCACCAAGTCTTGGATCTGACCGTGCATGTTCGCCGCGGCGAAAAACCGGGACCTCGATTGCTGGTCACGGCCGCCATCCACGGCGATGAAATCAACGGCACCGAAGCGATTCGGCGTCTGCTGAATCGACGGATGCGTCATTTGGCGGGCGACTTGATATTGATCCCGGTCGTCAACCTGCCGGCCTTCGTCAACCGCAGTCGCTACCTGCCGGATCGACGTGATTTGAACCGTTTATTTCCCGGATCAAAGAATGGTTCCTTTGGCGCACGCTTGGCCGATCTTTTGACCAAGGAAATCGCTAACCAGTGCACTCATGCCATCGATCTGCACACCGGTGCGGTCAACCGTCCCAATCTGCCCCAAATTCGCTACAGCGACGATGTCCCCGGCGCCAAGGAACTGGCCGAAGTGTTCTGCGCGCCTGTGACGATTGCTTCGACGGTTCGCGAAGGATCCTTTCGTGACGTGTTCGGTCGTCAAGGCATGGTGCAACTGATGTACGAGGGCGGCGAAGCGGGCATTTTGGAACCGGCTCCCGTCCAGTTGGCCATCAACGGTGTGCTGTCGGTCATGCGTCACTTGCAAATGTTACCGCAAGCAAAACGCACCGAAACACGCGGCAAAACCGTCTTCTGCGAACAAACCACTTGGCAACGTGCACCGCGGGGCGGGCTGTTTTTGCCCTCGGTAAATTTAGGAGCCTTCGTCGAAGAGGGCATGATTCTTGGAAAGATCGGCGATCCGCTGGGACGCCAGAAAACGCCCATCTTTGCCACGCATTCCGGCGTCGTTATCGGTCGATTACGCAACGGCGTCATCGACGAAGGCGACGGTATCTTTCACATCGGGTTGACCCGCCGCGTGGGGGCGATTGCAAAAAGCATCCAAGCGGCCGAAGCCGACTTGGACCACGGACTGGATCATCCGGTGTTCGACGAAGACGTCGAATCTTAGGCGGCGTCGGACCAGAACGTTCCACCGCAACGGGACAACGGTGCCTTCAACGCTTCGGCGAAATTCTTGGACCATCGTACCCCCGTGCGCACCTCCCAACGTGCGTTGGGCGGCTGGGCTATGCTACTGATCACACGATCGCTACCGCACGATTCCTGTCCCGCCTGCCGTTGGCCTCCGTCCATCAGCATCCCACTCGCCCGACACGACCATGAAACGCCGACCATTTCTGATCACTCTCGGTTCTCTGTTGACGTCTTGCAAATTGGCTCTCGGAGACGCCGTCGACCGACAATTCCGTGTCACGCTGAAGAATGCTCACAAAGGCACTTTGGATATCGACACCCAATTGCTTGACAGCTACGGACCGCCGCCGGCCAACCTGCGACAGTTCTATCTCGATGCACGCAAAGTGTTTGCCGACAACCCGACCGCAGAATTCACCGACCAAGCCATTGTCGATGCGGCAAAGCATCATCGGTTGCATCTCATGGGCGGCCCGATGTTGGGTGATCTCCACAGCAATGGTGTCACAATTTGGTTGCGCCCGGCGACCACGCAAACATGCTCGATCGCCGTCGCCGGCAAGACGTTCCAAGGGCAGGTTGATCACCCCGGCCAAGCATTGCGTCTATCGATCACCGGATTGGCCCCCAACACCGGCTACGACTACCAACTGCATGTCGGCGACCATTTGGCCGCCGAAGGAAATTTCACCACCGCGCCGTTGGATACCGCAAGTGACACGGTCCGAATCGCTTTCGGATCCTGCTGTCACAAAATCGGCGTTCACAACCTGAACCTGTTTCGCCAGATCGTCGGGCGTCACCCTCATGCAATGATGCTACTCGGTGACATCGCGGTGGATGACCGCGAAGGCAACATCGCCATGCATCGTGCTGACTATCAATTGCGTGATGTATCCAACGCTTGGCGTACACTTGCATCGCAAGTCCCCCTGTATGCCTCATGGGATGATCACGACTACTTCAACAACGACCTCAGCGGCGTGCCCAAACGTTTCACGGATGCGGATCGTGATGGCGTTCGGTCGGTATGGCATGAAAACTGGAACAACCCGCCCGCCGATGACCAACGAGACGGCATCTATTTCAACACACGCATCGGCCCGATTGAAATCATCATGCTGGACACCCGATCGTGTCGCCAAAATTCACGCCGCAATCGATACGGGTCTTATTTGGGTGAAACCCAGCAAGCCTGGCTGAAGAACACGCTTCAAAAGTCGAACGCACCGTTCAAGATCATCAGTAGCGGAACGATGTGGAGCGACTATGTTTCCAACGCCAAAGACTCATGGGGCAGCTGGGACACCGAGGCTCGTGAAGAAATCTTTCAGTTGATCGAACAAGAAAACGTCAGTGGAGTTCTGCTGGTCTGCGGAGACCGACATGGCGCTCGCGGCTTCCGAATTCCCCGCCCATCGGGGTTTGCATTCTATGAATTTGAACCGGCCACGTTAGGCGGCGTTTCCGGACCAGCCGGCTTGGTCAAAGACTGCCCCGATCAACTGTTTGGCTACAGCGGCACCGACGACAAAGGAAACGACTTCATCGCTTTCGGTGAATTCACATTCGACATGGCCGCCGACGATCCGACGGTCACCTTCCGACTGATCGGCCAACACGGTGACGTCTTCGAAGAAATTCCACTGGTCTTGTCCGACCTGACGCCAGCCTAACGATCCATCGCCACATCCTTTCGCCACGCAGTCCGCCCATTAACACCGTCCACCAACGCCAGGTTCTGACCATGACACTTCGCGATGGCTTTTGTCGGTTCGTTTGCTGTTCGTTGGTATTGGCATTTTCCGGCGATGGACACTCAGCGGACCATCCAAGTGTCCCTGCGTCGACGTTCGATGATGTGGACCGGCAACCAAACGAGGCCGTGGAAAACAACGCGGACGGCAAGAAACACAACGTGCTGCTGATCGTTTGTGACGATTTGAATACGCACGTCTCACCGGCCGGTTATCAGCCGATTCAAACACCGACATTGGCAGCGTTTGCCAATGACGCGATGACGTTCGAAAGAGCCTATTGCCAATATCCCGTCTGCGGACCGTCCCGCGCGTCCTTGCTCAGCGGGCTGTATCCCCAATCGACCGGTGTCTTGGATAACACCGCGGACATCCGAAACGAGCGTCCTGGAACCACGACGCTGCCACAGTTTTTAAAGCAAAACGGATACTGGACCGCCAGCGTTGGGAAAGTTTTTCATTCGCCCCGACACGAGCACGGGGCAACCGCATGGGACGAATTCGTCCGCTTTGATAACGACGAATTGCCGGTGGTTCGCGATGCACGAATCCGGTTCGAAGCCGAACACGGCAGTGTGACGGATCGCACAAACCGAAAAGCCTGGAAAGAAATTCAAAGATCCGTTTCTGCCAAGTTGAACGCCCAGACGCCCCCCGGTTACGGCCGCAGCGGACTGGACGATCATCAACACAAAGACGGAAAGAACGTACGCCAAGTCCAGCAATGGTTGGCCAACAAAGCCAACGGTGACCAACCATTCTTCATCGCCTGTGGCATTCAAAAACCACACGTACCATTTCTAGCGCCCGGCAAGTATTTTGATCGATACCCCGTCGCCGAAATCACCTACGTTCCTGACCGCCCAAAGCTGTGGGATTCCATCCCCGGCACTGCCATTTCCAAACGATACGAAGCCTTTGGATTTGAACTGGGAGTCGAAAATGATGACCTGCGTCGAAAGTACATGCAGGCCTACCACGCATGCGTTTCATTCATCGATTCACAGCTGAAACTCGTCTTCGATTCTTTGAAAAATTCGGGACACTGGGACGACACCATCGTGATCTTCACCTCCGATCACGGTTATCACCTCGGCGACCACTTTCTATGGGGAAAGGTCACCCTGTTTGATATCGGCACACGAGTCCCATTCTTGATTCGAGTACCGGGATTGACTCAGCGGGGAACTCGATCACAGGCCATGGTCGAACTGATTGATATCTATCCGACCATCGCGGATCTGACGCAACTGTCCCCACCAGCGTCGCTGCAAGGACATTCCTTGCAACCGCTGTTGAATCACCCGGAACGGAAAGGCAAAAAAGAATACGCCTACACCGTCGTCAAACGTGGCCCAAAACTTGGCTATGCGATTCGCAACCAACATTGGCGATACGCACGTTGGCCTGACGGTGAAGAGTTATACGATCTACAGAACGATCCGCTGGAAAAAGAAAATTTGGTCGGTCGACGCTCGTTTGACAAACGGATCGACCAGTTACGAAGCGCCTTGGACGCCAAACAACGGGAAGCATCCGCCCAACGAATGGCCACGACTTCTGCTGCGGCCGAATAAACGAATAAACTCGGATAAATTCGGCTTCGGTTGCCTCACGTCTAGGTCGGCGTCCGACATCCGAATGCACGGTCGCGTCCCCCGTCCGATCGGCGTCTAGCACACCACCCAAATCACGATGCTTGAAATCCGTTTCTTTTCCGACAATGACTGGGCTGACACCTGGAAGATCCTGGAACCTGTTTTCCGTGCCGGCACCACCTATCCCTATTCGCCGACGATCGACGAAGACGAAGCCTATCAGATTTGGATCAACAATCCGGCCCATACCTATGTGGCCGTTGATTCAAACCTGGGCATCCTCGGCACGTACTACCTCAAGCCGAATCAGCCTGATTTGGGTTCGCATATCTGTAATTGTGGTTACGTCGTATCGCCGCAGGCACGAGGACGTGGAACGGCAACGGCCATGTGCAAACACTCACAACAAGAAGCCGTGAAGCTCGGCTACACCGCCATGCAGTTCAACTTGGTCGTTGCGGTCAACGAGGTGGCGGTGCGATTGTGGCAGAAGCTCGGCTTCGAAATCGTCGGCACGTTGCCAGACGCTTTTCGCCATGCCGACCAAGGGTTGGTGGACGCCCATGTGATGTACAAGCGACTGGTGTTCCCCACGGTGACATCATGAAAGACCTCCACCAGAAATCAGCATGACAACCGAATGCGATTCGGCGAGATAGTGGTTCGTTGCCACCGTCGGGGCACAGTCCTGATGAACGATGTCATCGGGCGACTCCAGCGACGTATCGATCCACCGCCGCCACGGCCCGACGTCCAACGGCGGCAATTCAAATTCCATCGGTTGCCAATACGCGTTCAAGATCAGGTGAAAGTAGATTTCGGCACTTTGCAGCTGCGCGTGAAGCGCCAAACAATGGGATGAATCGCTCCAATCAGGTTGGTTCAACTTCACACCATGCCAAGTTTCATTGGCCTCACACAACAGATCGACCAACGTGACTCGTTCCCGTTCGTGGACCGTTGTTCGTCGAACACGCTGGTCGCAGAATACTTGAACAAACCGGTGAATGTCAGCATGCTGTTCCAGCAATGACCAGTCGAACCAACTGATTTCGTTGTCTTGGCAATACGCGTTATTGTTTCCGTTTTGCGTCCGCCGCACTTCGTCGCCCATGGTGATCATTGGAATCCCCAACGAAAGCATGGTCACCGTCAGCATATTTTTGATTTGACGATTCCGAAGCCTTTCAATCTCTGGGTCATCTGTCGGCCCCTCCACTCCGCAATTCCAACTTCGATTGTCATTGCAACCGTCACGGTTCTGTTCACCGTTGGCTTCGTTGTGTTTTTCGTTGTAGGAAACCAAATCGTTCAGAGTGAAACCATCGTGGCAGGTGACGAAGTTAACACTTTGTTCCGGTTCCCGCAGCTTGTGACCATACAATTCGGGACTACCGACAATGCGGTCGGCGATCCGCCGCACTGACCCTGGCTGGCAACGAAAAAAATCACGTACGTCGTCGCGAAATCGGCCATTCCACTCCCGCCAGGCATCCCCCACGAAGCTGCCGACCTGATAAAGACCTGCCGCGTCCCAGGCTTCGGCCAATAATTTCGTCCCCGCCAGTTGCGGATCCGATTCGATGTCCCACAGCACCGGTGGGTTCGGCAGCGGGACTCCGTCTGAATCTCGTGATAGGATCGACGCCAAGTCAAATCGGAATCCGTCGACGTGCATCTCACGCACCCAATAGCGCAAGCTGTCGACGATCATACGGCGGACGATCGGATGGTTAGCATTCAGCGTATTCCCACATCCGGTGTAATTCGCATAATGGTCATCGTGCAAAATGTAATACGTGGATCGATCGATCCCACGAAATGACAAAGTGGGTCCGCGCTCGTTTCCTTCAGCGGTATGGTTGTAAACGACATCCAAGATGACTTCGATTCCGGCACGGTGCAGTGCTTTCACCATATCACGGAACTCACAGACCGGTCCCAGCGGATCCTGACGCGAACTATAGGCAGCGTGCGGCGCAAAGAACGAAATCGGGGCATATCCCCAGTAATTCTTTTTTCCGTCCGGTGCGTCCAGCGCATCAAACTGAAATACGGGCAACAGTTCCACCGCCGTAATGCCCAATTCTTTCAAATAAGGGATTTTTTCGATCAGTCCGGCGTAGGTCCCCTGTTTCGACGGCGAAACTCCCGATCGCGAATCACGCGTGAATCCACCAACGTGCATTTCGTAAATGATGGTTTGCGCGGCGGGCCGCCGTAATGGCTGGTCGCCTTCCCAGTCGTAATCTGACGCATCGACGACGACGCTCTTCATGGCCGTTGACGAATTGTCACCGGGATTGGAAGCGGCATCACGACTGTAGCCGTTGGGTACAACGACGCCACGTCCGTAGGGGTCCAGCAAGACTTTTTCGGGATCCGGACGCGCCCCGTACGTGACGGTGGTCTGACCATGCACACGAAACCCATACAGTTGACCGGCTTTGATCCCGGGAACCATTCGGTGCCAATAGTGATAGGTTCGATTGGATTCCGGATGAAAGGCGATCACTTGAGCGGGAACGTCGTCATCCTCGCGGTCAAACAACAGCAGTTCGACACCTGCTGCGACGCGAGAGTACAAACTGAAATTGACGCCGCCATCAACGACGGTGGCCCCCAGCGGTGACGGTTGTCCGGTATCGGGATGTTGGTTCATGACATTAAATCCCTTGTCCAATCCGATCGATCAAATTTGAATCTCGCATTCAATCCAACTTTCCGCCAAGAAGTCTCTGGATTGGAAATCTGGGCCCCAAACCACCACAAATGTCGGCGTCGTTCAACCAAGATCACGTTCGGCTTGCGATCGCTTCGATTTGTTCTCGATAGCTTTCGTAGTCCGGCGTTCCGGGCGCACTGTAGTTCCAGTTTTTGTACAACCCGATCAGTCGAGTATACAGTTCGCGAACCTCCTCGCGGCTTTCAAGTTCATCATCACGATCGACCAAACGCATCAGCAGCCTGAGCGATTCCAGTTGCCGGTCGCGGGACATGCATGCGTCGACTTCGTCAAACGCGTCTTGTTGCAAATACGCCATGTCCACGAGGACGGATTTCTGCCAAGTGATGAAGTCTTCCAGCGTGATTCCCTCTTCGCCGGTCACTTGCATCATTTGGTTGATCGACTCTCCTTGCTGCAATAGCTCGTGCAGTCGTTTGACGTCGCCGATCCAATCGGCATCCAAGTTTTCGCTCAGCCATGGCGCCAACTGGTCCAGGTATCGAGACCAAGAAATTAGCGGGTCGATCGCCGGGTAAAAGCGTTTGTAGGCGCGATCATACGACAACCCCAGGAAGGTCTTGACCGTCCCCAGGGTGGATTGCGTGACGGGTTCTTCGAAATTTCCGCCGGCCGGTGATACCGTTCCGATCATCGTCAAACTGCCCTCCGAACCATCCGGACAGCGAATCACGCCCGCTCGCTCGTAAACGTTTTTGACGGATGAATCCAGGTAAGCGGGAAACGCTTCTTCACCGGGAATCTCTTCCATCCGTCCCGACGTCTCCCGCATCGCTTGTGCCCAGCGGGATGTCGAATCGGCGATCAACAAAACGCTCAGCCCCATTTGTCGATAGTACTCCGCCAGCGTCACTCCCATGTAAATGGATGCCTCCCGGGCAGCGACCGGCATCGATGACGTGTTGCAAATGATGATGGTTCGATCCATCAAAGTGCCACCGGTGCGTGGATCTTCCGTCTCAGGATACAGCGTGATCGTTTCCACGACTTCGCCCGCTCGTTCGCCACAGGCAACCACGACGACGACATCCACGGTCGAATAACGCGCGATCGTGCTTTGTAACACCGTTTTGCCGGCACCAAACGGGCCAGGTATGCATCCGGTTCCGCCAGAGGCGATCGGAAAAAAGGTGTCAATGATCCGAGTCCCGGTCGTCAACGGTTCCTGCGGATACAACCGTTCGGCAAAATTCCGACGCAGCAGCGATCCGGGAACCGGACGCCGCACCGGCCAACGTTGCATCATCGTAACGTCGCGTTCCTGGCCCGCCGACTCGATACGTGCGATCGGATCACTCAACGAATGCTTTCCCTCTGCGATCCAAGTCACGGTGACGGAATCCGATTCGCCGAAAGGAACCAAGATTTTGTGTGTCAGGGGTCCCTCGGGAACGGTCCCCAAGACGCCACCCGGCGCGACGCGTTGGCCAACGGACACGGCGGGTGTAAATTCCCATCGTTGGTTCATGTCCAGCGGTTCAACGGAAACGCCACGTGGAAGGAAAAATCCATGTTGCTGCGCCAGTTCGTGCAGCGGATTTTGCAAGCCGTCGAAAACACGTCCCAACAACCCAGGTCCCAAAGTCGCCGACAACATCTCGTCGGTCATTTCGACTCGGTCACCCACCCGAACCCCGGTGGTGTCCTCGAACACTTGCATGTCGGCGGTACGTCCGCGAATTCGTAAGACCTCCGCTTTCAGCCTTTCGTCGCCGACACAAACATAGCCGACTTCGTTCTTCATGACCGACGCATCTTCATCGATCTGGATCAGCACCAAGCTTTCACGCACTTGCACGACAGTAGCGGTTCGCCCGGCACTCTTTCGGTCATCAGTCTGCGACATGCGTCACCCTATCAATCAATTTTTGAAAACGCTGTTTCGCTTCTGCCGAATCATTGGCCAGCCAGGACCGAAGCAGATCCCATTTGAAGACGAAGGAGACCACCGCGGCGAAGCCGAACACGGATTGGTCGGCCATCCGACTTAGCCAGCGCCAGTTCAATTCCACCATTGTCTGTTCCAAGCCCAGTGCGTCACCACTGGCCAGTTGATCGGACGCTCCGGTCAGCCAGGGGTAAACGTTTGCCAATCCAAAATCTGGCTTTTCCCAGTTCCGGGAAATCTGATGAATCGGGCTCGAAGAATCCGCAAACAACGCCGTCGCTGGCGGCCCCATCGCAGCCTGCTTCCGACGGAGCGCCGCCAGCAGGGTTTGTTGTGTCATGCGATAGTCCAAGTAGCCGCGAAGCGGTCCCGGCACAGGTGATTCGACCAACTGGCGATAGCGTTCCGTGATCACATGATCTGACTCGATGGCCAATCCATCGCCGCGCCACTGAACGAGCGGCCAAACTCGCTGCAGCAACTCGGCGTCGCCTGGACGAAGCAGTCCCAAACGTTGTCGCAACCGCAAGGGTGTAATGGGGCAGTGTTCTGCCGACAGAAAATGCGGCAGGTGCGGCAGGCTGGCGATCAAGTCGTAATACATGATGAAACTACGCGGACTCGGTCCCCTCCAAAATGGCACGGAAACGCGGCACGATTCGTTGTGCGATCAATCGAGCCACGGCGCGGTCGGATAGATCGATTTCAAGCTGATCCTGAACCAGACGCACCCTCGCGCCGCCCTTGATTTCGTGCGTCGGCATCAGCTCGATCCCTTCACGCAGCATGTCACTTGACAGGGCCAGGATGGCTTCGCGCGCGTCGTCTTCCAAAGTTGTTTCGCCCAACAAAGCCTGGGACACCCGGATGTGGATCTCTTTGTCTTCGATCAGTTCCTCGGCGGCATGACCGGCAAGGACCAAGACAAGGTTGCGGACCAATTCGTGATCACAAGTGGCTGTCACGACCATCCGACTTAGGAATTCTTCAAACCGCTTGGTCACCCGCGATTTCAACACCAAAACGGCGTCCCGGGCAGCCAAGTCCAGCGCATCCAGCGAAGCGGACCGGTGCGCATCGATTTCGGCTTTCGCTTTATCCTTTTCCTGTTCCGCTTCCGCCTTGGCATTGGCGATGATCGCTGCAGCCTGGGCACGTGCATCGTTCAACAAGCGATCCGCCTCCGCTTGCGCCGCCTGGACGCCTTGGTCGCGAATCTTATCGATCAGCTGCTGAACGCCATCGGATGTTGGATGATTAGTTTCCATGTTTGCAACTTGCAGGAGTGCTTGAACCGGACAAGTGAACGGGATCCCCGACGTTTCACCCTGGTAAACGACCGGCCAGGACCAAGGCAAACACAAAAGCAAACACGGCAAAGCCTTCGATCAATGCAGCCGGCGCCAACGAGATCCCAAAGACCTCGGGTTTACTTTTCGATGCGTTGATCGCCGCCGCACAAGCAGATCCTTGTGCCAGTGCGCTGAACATCAAAGCGACGCCAGACAAAGTGCCCAGCGCGAAGATGCCAGGCGAATTCTCTGCGCCGATCGCCGCTGGCAATGCCATCGTCACGACGATGCCATAAATCGTTTGCGATGATGGCATTGCGGCCACCCCCACAAAACGTCCATAGCCGCTTTCCACCTCCAACATTGCTCCGCACGCAGCCATACCGCCGCGCAAACAACCGAGCATGCTGCCCACGGCACCAAGGGCCAGCGGAGCGTACAGGCCGATCCACCCCAACGTGGTGATCGCTAATTCCATAGGGAACCTTCCTTTCGTCGAAATGGGGTAAAACGCCGACCTTCGTCTTTGAGTCCCCAGTTGAAAAACTCGATGACATTCAGCCGCAACCCGTGAATGACTCCGCTGGAAACGCCCAGCAACAAATTCAATGCGTGTCCGAACAACAACACCAGCAACGCAAACAGCAATCCCAGACGTGGAAAACTGCCGTGCAGCCCCGCTGCCATGTCATTGAAGGCAGTTGCCAAAGATGCTGATGCTAACCCCAGGGCGAACAATCGCAGATAGCTCAACACATCGCCAAACGCCGCGGAAATTTTTGTCAGCCCGATCAGACCGCCGACCAACCGTCTGACCGGCTTTTCATGCCGAGCCGTGAATCCGACGACCACCAACAAGCCGACGGCCACCAAGCCACCACCGACAGTCGTCAGCACATCCAGCCTTGGCATCGCATAGCCGGCTCCCGCCATCAGGCCACCGCCCACGGCCATGGCCCAACCCAAGGAAGCCAAACCGTCACGCCAATCAACATAACGCCGCGCATCCATCAGGTTGGCCAAAATCACATGCACCCCGCCCACCAAGACCGACACGCCCATCATCAATTGCGAATTACCCATATCCAAAACGTTGAATCGGCCCAACACCGAATCCGGTGACGTTGAAAGCCCAAAGTAGCTGCCGACCAACACGCCATAGATCAGCGAGAACACGACGATCAACAGCAACATCGGCCGGAAACGTTGCCCCATCGAGCGCTGCAATTCCGGTTCGCCCTGTTCGATGTCGGACGCCGCGATCCAGGCATCGTCACCCTGGGGGGGACGTCCCAGTCGACGCCAGATGGCCAACAATCCGACGCCCAGCAACAACGCATAACCGGCATCGGCCAGAATCATTGCGAAGAAAATCGCAAACGAAACAAAAACGACACCGGACGGATCCCATGTCCAATAGCCCGGCGTCATGTAGAAGTTAACCAAGTCTTCGCCGGCTTCCGTTTGCGACATGTTACGCATCAGCGTGGGCGGACGTTCGCCCTGGACGGGCGGCCGATGCTCGAACAAGATTCCTTTTTGTTTAGCATATTCCGCCAACTCGTCGACGCGGTCGCTGGGAACCCAAGCCTGCAGTGCAAAAACAGGATCCGCATCCAGCGTCTGTCCGGCAGCCTGCCGCCGGGCTGCGGCGTCTTCCAATTCGGTCAAACTGCGTGCGAACAACAGACACCATCGCGTCAACGAAATCCGTTCAGCCTGAACATCTTCGATCGCAAATTCGACGTCGTCGCGCCGCTTGGCAAGCTCATCGGGCGATCTTGATCCGATTCGAACACGGGGAACCGGTATGTCGATCGGTTCGTCGATCGATACAACTGCGACATAACAAAACCTCGCATCGCGATTGACCGTTTGCCAGGCACTGTTATTGTTCGATGTTGATTCCGACAGAGCCGATTCCACACCTGACATTTGGTCGTGCGGAACCACGTAGAACCACAAACGAAGGTCGCCCATCTCTTCAATGGAAGCGAAACGAAACTTACCGAACGGCCTTACCAATTCCAACCGTTGAATCAAGTCGTCAAGTTCTTCATGCAACGTCTGCAATTGCGATTGCAACTGCAATGCCTTCCGCTCAACGGCATCCGCATCGAATCGCTCGGGGTCACGGATCTGACGACGTCGATGCGGCGATGACAACAAGAACTTCAACGCGTCGCGTGCGGGACCGGATGGTCCATCATGCACCGGAGTTGCCCCCGGTTGATCGCAAGGAATGATTTCCAGACACCCGAAACGATGCAGATCGTCCAGCAAACGTTCCTTTTCACTGGTCAATCCTGCAAAGGTGACTCGCTCCAATGCAACGATACTCATGCCCCCCACTCCCCGGTGTCCCATCCGCCGCCGGCCGTTTGCTGCTTTGTCTTCGCCAGTTTTGACGTGATGACCGCGGCCCGTTCGGCATCGCCCAGATAGATTCGAATTCGCTGGATATTTTTCTGCGCCTCAGGGATCAATATTTTCTCAAACAAGTTCACCCGCTGGGTGATACGGCGAACGGCCTTGTTCAAGATCTCGACCCGCTGACCAGCGATGCGGGCACGCACACGGGACTCCGATGCATCCTTTAGTCGCTGCACCAGAACATCCACCCACGCGGGGGTCGACAGACGCGAGTAATCGCAAACCGTAAACTCGACATGTTGCAGCACCGGCAATCGTGTTCCGACAACGTTCTGTTGACCGACTTGATACCCGTCCATGGTCACCAAGCCGGACAGATCGATTTGCGGATCCGCCAGCATGGGAAGTTCATCGCCGATGGCGGCTTCCAAGACTTCAGCGGCCATCAAGGCGGCTTGGTGTTCCGCCCTTGCTTTCTGCGCCTCGACGGTCAACTGTCTGCGTTTCAAATCCAGCGACGGCAGCAGTTTTCGGTACAGCTTCAGGTTCTGCTGCTGCTGTTGAAGACTGTTTTTGCTGAGCCGTAATTTCGCCATGACATGCTACTTTTTGGCTGCAGTCGTCGAATCCGCAGGTTTTGGAAAGTACTTGTCGACCAAATGCTGTTTCATCAACAGTTCTTGGGGATCAAAGCACTCGGCAAGCGTCTGCCAGCACAAATCTAACGCTTCGGTTACGCCCATAGAGACGCGGATGTCCATGAATCGATCGCGGAACAGACGACCGTACTTCAACAGCTTTTCGTCAAATGGCGACAGCTCAAAAGCCATCGCCTGTTTCTTTTGGGCTTCGACCGCCTCGGAATAAAAGCGGATCATCGTGTTCATGATTTGCGAATGATCCTCGCGAGTGGTCTTACCGATCACGTGTTGTTTCAGACGCGATAGCGAACCAAAGGGATCAATGATTCCACCGTGCAGGTAGAATTGGCCTTCGGTGATGTAGCCCGTGTTGTCGGGAACCGGGTGAGTCACATCGTCACCAGGCATCGTCGTGACACTCAAGATGGTGACCGAACCGGACCCTTTAAAATCGCACGCTTTTTCGTAGCGTTGTGCCAACTGCGTATACAAATCGCCCATGTAGCCGCGGACCGCTGGAATGCGTTCTTGCGCCACGCCGATCTCCTTCATGGCGTCGGCGTAAGCGGTCATATCGGTCAGCAAAACTAGCACACGTTTGTTTTCTTCCACCGCGAATTTCTCGGCGACCGCAAGCGCCATGTCGGGGACCAGCAAACGTTCGACCAACGGATCAGATGCCTGATTGACGAACATCACGGTGCGGGCAAAGACGCCGTGCTGTTCAAAACTGGTCCGAAAAAAACTGTAGTCGTCGAAAATCAATCCGAGACCGCCGAATACCAAAACGTCGGCATCGGCTTGGAACCCGATTCGTGCAAGGAGCTCACTGTGCGGTTCGCCGGCGACCGAAAAGATTGGAATCTTTTGACTTTCGACCAAGCTATTGAACAGGTCGATCATCGGGACGCGAGTTTCAATCATCCGCGTCGGCATCACACGCATCACCGGATTAACGGTTGGACCGCCAACGCGGATGTGGGGATCCGCCGAAAGATCGGGACCGCCGTCCATCGGTTCGCCGGAACCGCGAAAAATGCGCCCCAAAATATTTGGCGAATAAACCACGTCCAGCGGTCGACCCAAAAACTGAACCGATGCGTCGGTCGACAGGCCTTTGCCGCCGGCGAAGACCTGCAGACTGACCAAATCGCGATCCAATCCGATCACTCGCGCCAGCGACGTCTTGCCGTCGGTGTTCTGGATTTCCGCCATGTCCCCCAGC
This sequence comes from Crateriforma spongiae, assembly GCF_012290005.1. Lineage (NCBI taxonomy): Bacteria > Pseudomonadati > Planctomycetota > Planctomycetia > Pirellulales > Pirellulaceae > Crateriforma > Crateriforma spongiae. Next base: position 930,713 of record NZ_JAAXMS010000001.1, on the reverse strand, counting down.
GCCACACCGGTGGCACGCAACCGGATCACGTCGCCGACGATTTCGTCCACCCGCGTGTGGCGAATCAGTTGTCCCAACTGTGAATCCATCGGCCGTCCCTTAACGCTGTGACTCGGCAGGAATGCGGTAGAAAAGCGCATACAGGGTTGGCACCATGACCATTGTCAGCAAAGTTCCGACGATCAACCCGAAGAAAATCGTCACCGCCAGTGCAACCCAAAACACGTCTTGAAGCATTGGCAATACACCCAGCACGGTCGTCCCCGCGGCATTCACCACGGGGCTTAGACGCGAAACCGCTGCTTCGACCACCGCATTATAGGGCTTCAAGCCGCGGCCGAGGTTGGCGTTCACTTCATCCAGCAAAACAACCCCATTCTTGATCATCATTCCCGACAAACTCATCGCCCCCAGCAAAGCGATAAACCCGAACGGCGTTTGGGTCATTAATAGGCCGCCGGTGATCCCGATCATCACAAAGGGAATCACACCGATGCAGATCAACATCGGCCGAAAACTGTTGAACAAAGCCACCAAAATGAACAGCATCACGACCACCGCTGGGACAATGCCGGGCACCAACGCTTCTTGTGACTGTTTGGCGCTCCAGTATTCGCCATCCCAATCCAGTCGATATCCGGGCGGTAGATCGATCGCATTAAATTTTTCCAACACCGCATTTCGCAGCGTCGGTGCCGTCACGCCGTTGGGCGAACACTGAACCGTGATGGCACGACGTCGATCCCAACGCCAGATTATCGGGTCTTCCCACGGCATGCCGACTCCGTCAATGATCTGCGAAACGGGAACAGCCTTGGTGGACAACCGTGGCGTCACGTGCAGTTCATCCAAAGAATTCGCGGACGATTCACGTTCGGATTGGATGTTTCGCGCCAGGATAGGAATCAGGTTATCGTCTTCACGATATTGCCCGATCACCACACCATCGGACGATCGCTTCAACACACGTGCCAGTTCTTCGCGTGAGACGCCGGCCCATCGCGCTCGTTCCTGATTCAATTGTGGCTGCAATGCCAAAACACGCTGTCGCCAATTGACGCGAATTTCTTTAGCTAACGGCGTCTCGCGCAAAACGTTCGCTCCGGCTTCGGCCAGTCGACGCAACGTTGCCGTATCCGCATTAGCCGGTCCGCTGAACCGGGCCTCGATCTTCCAATCATCGAAAGCCCCCACGGCATACTTCCGCACTCGCACCATCGCTTCGGGGACGTTTGCTTTGACCCAAGCGTCCGTATCGCTGACCAGTTGATTCACTCCGTCAAGCGATTTGGTGTTGATGATGATTTGGCCATACGACGTGTAGGGGTCTTCGGCGCTTACCGGCAAGTAGAACCGCGGCGGTCCCTTCCCAACGAACGTGCTGACCGATGCGGTGGCGTCATGCTGTTGTAGGTACTCTTCGATCCGCTCCAGTCCGGCGCTGGTTTCTTCGATTCGTGTCCCCTGGGGCGTCCAGTAATCGATCATCACCTGCAAGCGGCTGGAATCGGGGAAATACAACTGCGGCACCCAGCGGAAGCCCACGACCGATGCCAGTAATAACCCAACCATCCCACTGAGAAACAGAATCCGATAACGGATGGTCCACGAAAGCACGCCGCGAAACCATCGATACAACTTGCCCTGGTACGGATCCCCGCCGGGTTGTCCCGCTTTGGGGCCCGGCAACATTGCGATGCACAACAGCGGCGCAACGGTTTGACAGAACAGCCAACTAAGCACCAGGGAAATGGCCACCACCGTGAACAGGCTTCCCGCGTATTCGCCGGTGTCGTAACTGGACGCAAAGATCGGGTAAAACGCCATGCAGGCCACAACGGTCGCGCCCAACAGCGGCAGCGCCGGACCGTTTGCCGCCTCGATCGCCGCTTCCACCCGGTCGCGTCCCTGGGCGATGCGGACCATGATTCCATCGGTCACCACGATCGCGTTGTCGACCATCATGCCCATGGCGATGATCAATGCACCGAGTGAGATACGGTGCAGATCGATTCCCATGATTGACATCACGATGAACGTACCAAGAATCGGAAACACCAGTCCGCTGATCCCAATGATGATGCCCGGCCGAACGCCCATCGTGACGGCCAACAAAATCAGCACGATCGCCACCGCTTCCAGCAAGCTGATCATGAAGGCGCGAATCGATTCGCTGACTTGGTCCGACTGCCACGACACCCGCTGAACATCGATACCGACCGGCAAATCCGCCAGCAATTCGTTGATGCGGTGATCAATCGCATTGCCCACGTGGACGACGTTCTCGCCGGCACCAGGCGCAATGGCAAGTGCGATGGCGGGACGTCCGTTGTGACGCATCAATTGCATCGGCGGATCGACATATCCCACCGACACCGATGCAAAATCGCGAATGCGAAGGATTTCATCTCGTCCGACCACAGTCCCGGACACGGCCAAATCGGCGATGTCTTCGGGAGACGCAAATTCGCCAGTTGGTGTGACCCGAAAACGCTTGCTGTCGTGGTTCACACTGCCGGCGTCGACCACCATGTTTTCCGATTGCAGCGTTCGGATCAGCTGTTCGGGCGTGATGTTCAGCGCCGCCAATTGGGTTGTCGAAACGTCCACATAGATGCGTTTGTCCTGGACGCCCCAAAAATCCACGCGTGCGACGCCGGAAACAACACTCAGTTCCTTCCGCATGTCTTTGACGTAGCGTTCCAGTTCGGCATAGCTAAATCCGTCGCTGCTGACGGCCAACAAGAACCCGAACACATAACCAAAGTCGTCTCCGACTTTGGGCTTTCCGGCCCCCGGCGGCAACGTCGGTTCCACGTCAGCCACTTTCTTACGCAAGATGTCCCAGACTTGCGGCAGACGTTCCGACCAATAATGGCTTTTGATGTCGACCTTGATGATCGACAGTCCGGGTCGAGAGTTCGAATAGACGTTCTTCAGCTCCGTCATCTCCTGGAGCTTGGTTTCGATGCGGTCGGTGATCTCCAGTTCGACTTGCTCGGCGCTTGCGCCCGGATAGGTCGTCGTGATGACAGCGGTCTTCACCGAAAATTCGGGGTCTTCCAACTGCCCTAGCTGGAAGAAGCAAAAAACGCCGCCGATGACCACCAGCGCGACCCCAAAGTAGGCGATCGCTCGTTTTTCAATTGCGATAGCTGCAAGATTCATGACGTCCTCAGCTTCCCGCCTGCAGTAACTTCACTTGCTGGCCTTCACGCAACGAATGCACACCTGCGGTGACCACCCAACTGCCTTCGTTGATCCCATCGGCCACGACCGTCAATCCGTCGGCCATCAATCGCAAGATCTCGACCTCCTGACGCGAAACGGTCTGCGACGACTCGTCCACGATCCAAACGGAACTCCGATCATTGCCTTCGGAGGCAAACACCGCGCTGGCCGGCACGATCCATCCATCATCGACTTGGTCGACATCGATCAAACCTTGAACGGTGGCCGCCATACCCGGCAGAATCGAAAGATCGTCCGGTTGATCCAGCTGGACGGTTACCGGATAGGTGCGCGTGACTTGTGACGCTTCGCTGCCAATCTTCGTGACCTCGCACTCAAACTCTTTGCCGGCGAAGGCGTCGAAACGACAAACCACTTTTCGCAACTGTGGGACAAGGGTGATCAGGCTCTCGGGAACCTGCACCGTGATCTCGATTTTGGATAGATCGACTAAACGAACGACCGGCTGCTTCGCTTGAACGGTTTGAAAATTGTCGACGTAACGTGCCGCCACACGTCCGCTGAAAGGGGCCTTCAACGTTGCGTAGTTCAGCTGGTTTTTGGCACTGGCAACGGCGGCTTCCAACGCACGAATCTCCGCACGTTTGGCGTCCAGGTCCTCGGGACGAGCCCCCTTTAAACCAATATTCAATTCCTCTTTGACGCTGGCGACTTGTGCCGCATTGCGTTCCTGACGTGCCAAGCTGCGATCGAAATCCTCCTGGCTAGCGGCCTGTTCCTTGATCAACCGGACGTTCCGCTGGTGAGCAGAAATTGATTCACGGTGAAGGGCTTCGGCTTCAGCCAATGCGGCTCGCAGCTTTTGTATTTCTTCCGGTCGCGCCCCGCGTTCCATCGCCAATAAGTTGGAACGCTCTCGTGCCAAGTTGCCTTCGGCCATCGCCAGAGCGGCTTGGAAATCCTGCGGCTCCAACGCACCGATGTTGTCACCCTGCTTGACCTCGGTCCCCACATCAACGGGTAAGTCCATTAACAGTCCGGAAACCTGAAACGACATTTCCACGTCCTGCTTCGCCTCGGCACGCCCGGGAAACTGACGACCGGGCATTGCGTGCTTGGATCCCACCTTGGCGGCACGGACCGGACGGACGGGTTCGGGCAGGGCGTCGACTTCACCGCAACCACCGATCAACAAAAGTAGACCGACCGTTCCGGAAATGCCTATCAATCGATGTAACATCGTGCAACGTAAACCTTGAAAATTCATTGTTCCCCCGCAGACGGATCGTCCAGTCGTACCATTAACCACTGCTGAGTCGTTTCGTCGGCGAAATGAACCAGCACCGGTGCGGTGTCTTGCGTCAAGTTGTAGATGCCCGTTTCCATGATCGGACGGGCCTTGTCGGCAACGTTCCAAGCACATCGCTGGGACTCCTTGTCGGTCATCCCTTCGATCGTTTGGGTCACGCCAGTGGCAATGTTATTCAGCGTCCCGGATATCACGCCTTGCTTGCTGATGACCAACTGTAAAAACAGCGTGGGCTCCGGCCCCGATTCTTGGCCGTCAGGTGCCAAAGCAAAGACACCCAGCGGCATCCACTCCTGGTCATCGACCGGCACTTGATCAGCCGATGCGGCGATGGCTTCGGCCTGCGCCGCGTATTCGGCTTCGGTCGCGATCGGTTCGCCCTCGTAATAGACCGAACCGTCGTCGTAGTAGAGATTTTCGCCGTAGTTGTAATACAGCGGTTCGGTCCACCCGTAGTCGACCCAAGTCGACACGCCGCCCCAAGCCGCCCAGCGGAACGGACGCGTGATGGCCCACGTTCCCCACAGCGGATGGTCCGACCAGAAGTCTCGGATCGGCGTATCATCGATCTGGTCGCGAATCTCATCGCGTCGGTCCATGCGGTTCTGCTGCCGTTCCTCTCGGTCGGCGATTCGATCGGGTCGGTTGCCATGCCCGGGTCGGTCTCCTGCACCAGGTCGGTCTCCTGCACCAGGTCGATCTCCTGCACCAGGTCGATCTCCTGCACCAGGTCGATCTCCTGCACCAGGTCGATCTCCTGCACCAGGCCGATCTCCTGAAGCAGGCCGATCTCCTGAAGCAGGCCGATCAGCGGTCGAGGGGCGGTCACGCAAAAACTCCGCCGCCGCCCCGCCGGCAACACCTCCGGCTATCCCAGCGGCCAAGTTTCCGGCTCGATCACCGACTTGGTTTCCAGGCCGCGAATCGGGACGTCCGCCCCCAGTCGCCGGACCGATATCCAAAAAGTCTTGTAGGTCGCCCACACTGGGACGAGTCGCAACACCAGGGCCGCCGGCATTGCTCGGTCGATTGGAGATTCCCGTCCCGCCCCCGGTTCCTGGTCGTGACGGTGAACCGGGACGTGACGGCAAGCTGGGACGTGTTCCCGCGGCCGGACGAGTCCCCGCGCTGGGACGGTTTCCAATCGATGCACCGGATGACAAGCCTCCGCCGGCACTGGGCCGCGTGCCAACGCTGGGCTGACGGCTGATGCCGGGTGATGAAAACCCGGGCGACGAAATTCCGGGTCGCGACATACTGGGGACCGATGGCCTTGAAGCTGGGCGGCTGACCGATGGCGCGTGTCCGATCGACGGCCGGGCCCCGCTAAATCCGCCACCACTGAACCCACCGCTTCGCATTGCACCGCCGCGCATGCCGCCACCACGACCGCCTCGAGCCAGGGTTTCGGTGGGCGTTAAGAGACTGACACACAAAATGCCCAGCCATACGATTTTGCATTTCATTATTTTCTCCCCACACATCGGCTTGGTGATCCAACGGTTCGGCTTGGATTCATTCAGCGAGCCGGAGACTTTCAGGAGCGTCGTCTGAGCGCCAACCGACATGCCAAACGTTCGACCGTTGAAAAATTTCATTGGCTTTCATCTCGACGCTTAACGACGATCTCATCGACGTTGGGCAACAGTTCGCCCGCGACCATGCGATCCACCGCTTGCCAAGTGAACGTGTCGTCATCGACGCGCCGCATAATGTTCGTCGAAAATGAACGGGTGCCGTCGGGCAACGTGCCGACCAAACGGATATGCCAAGCTTCGCCTTGACGATGCCACGTGCCTTGCCCAAAACCACCATCCGAATCGAACACCCATGATCGGATGGTCTTTTCAGCAGCATCCCATCCGATGATCTGCATTCCGGCAAAGTCCACGTTGTCGCCGACACTGATCGAGAACATCCGAGTCAAAAAACTTCGGTTCTTGGTCCAATTGCACGTGGTCACAACCGTGGCATCGTCGTCAGTATCGATCCATGAGCCGATCAGCCATTCCAGTTCCTTCAAACCTTCATAACTGGGCTTCGGCCGCTCGGTCACAATCTCGGTGACACGGTCCAGCAACCACTGCTCGTCGCGTTTGACATAGACAGCCGAATATCGCGTCGATTCGGAGACGGATCCTTTTTGCGATAATGTGGCCGCCCCCTTTTCAATCGCCACGTTGGGCGAGACGAATTCGATCGACTCGGTGACGAGGGACAACTTGAGGTCGTTACTACCACGAAACGTCGCGGCAAATTCACCGCGGATTGCGTCCCGTCCAACGAACTGTTCGCCGCTGTGCGGGTTGGTATAAACCGCTTCGGGCGACCACATTTGGGCGACCGCGTCCGCATCATGTCGGTTGTAGGCATCCACATACGCCTTGACCATCTGACGGATCGCGGACTCTTCGGATGGCGGGTCTGACCAAGCGATCGGACCAAGCCCGACGCAACCCAACATCAACAACAGCTTCAATAGGATCGGCTTCATCACTGCATCTTTCATAGCGACAAGTGTTTCAGTTCCCACAACCATCAGCTCAGCCGCGAATTGATGGCGGTCAGGACCATTTCAATTCCGCCCAAACGCTCCACCCGCGTGACTTCCACCTCGGGCGGCTCGGTTGACATCTCGATGTACGGCAACAGTCGCCGAAACCGCTCGGACCGAAAGTGTTCATCCAACGCGTCCCGACTGTCCCACTGCATCCAATAGGTGATCGCGTCGCCATCCTCGACCTCGCGGAACACGCGACACCCCCGACATCCGCGAACGCAGGCGGTGGGCCCGGTCAATCCCCAGAAGACGTCGATGAACTCTCCACGCATCTCGTGCGGCGCGACGACTCGCAAGACGGCCTGGAACATGAACCAACCTTCCTCTCGCATTCGCGGTGAAATGCGGTGAACCCAAACTTTGCGGATTCGAATGCAGGTCGGCCCTCCACAGCACAGGTCGTGCCGTCACAGTCCGTCGTCAATCGTTCGAAACACAAACCATGGCAGTCAAACAGTTTGTGTCGATCGCCTCCTTCCGACACGTCTCCACCGCGGCACGACAACCCTTGGAGATCCCACCAAATGTTGGAGGCATCCCGCTTCGTCCGCCCGTTGGCAACCCCTGTTGTCTGGCCACCGAGCGCACGTTGTCTGGCCACCGACCGACGCGACCACACACCGCCCGATCCAAGACTCAATAGGCGGCGGCATTGCAACGATGCCAAGAAAGAATGAACGAAACGAACGGGCGACTACGAATCGTCCGATCGATTCCCTGGCCGACGAATGCCTAAGCGAGCCATCCGGGCTTCCAAAGTCGTCGGCTTGACGTCCAACAGTTCGGCCGCACCTCCATTGCCCCGAATCCGCCAGCCCGTTTCCTGCAAGACATTAAGGATCTGTTGCTTCTCCGACTCCTTCAACGAAAGTCGGCGTGACGGCCTTTCCGCACCCCAATCATCCATGACCAGATTTAGCGTGTCGCCGTCAGTCAAAATCATCGCCCGCTCAATCGCGTTGCTCAACTCGCGGACATTGCCGGGCCAATCGTGACGCTGCAACCTCTGCATCGACTTCCGCGGGATGCTCTTGATCGTCTTGCCCATACGCCGGCCAAACGTTTCAACGAAAGACCAGGCCAATGACGGGATGTCGTCGCGCCGCTCACGCAACGGCGGCACTCGAATCGGAAACACGTTCAAACGATGGAAAAGGTCGGTACGAAACTTTCCATCTCGACTCGCCTGCTGAAGGTTTCGATTGGTCGCGGCGATAATACGAACGTTCACGGAAACCGAATCGGGGCTTCCCAAACGTTCGAACTTTCCGTCCTGCAAGACCCGCAGTAGCTTGGCCTGCAATTCCAACGGGAACTCACCGATCTCATCCAAAAACAGCGTGGACCCATCGGCTAATTCGAAACGTCCGATCTGGGCTGACGCGGCACCCGTATAAGCTCCGGCGACGCGGCCGAACAACTCACTTTCGATCAACGTTGCCGGCAGGGAAGCGCAATTCACCACGATCATCGGACTGCCGCTGCGGCTGCTAAGCTCGTGAATCGCCTGTGCCAACAACTCCTTGCCGGTCCCCGTTTCCCCGGTCAACAGCACCGGAGCGTCAAACGTCGCGACCCTTTCCACATCGGCCAGCACTTTCAGAATCGCATCGCTGCGTCCTACGATCTTTCCGTGGTGATGCCGCAAGACGGTTTGTTCGCGCAGATAGAGATTTTCCTGCTCCAACCGACGCCGCAGTTGTTCATTCTCTGCAATCTTGTCCCGCAAGGACATTTCGGTTCGACGCCGCAAGAGCGATCCGGCGAACACTTCACCGATCAACTGAAGACGCAAGACCGTTTCGCGAGGCCACGAGCATGGCTTTTCAATGAAGGCGAACGTTAAACCGCCCAAAACCTGACCACCGGCCCTTAACGGAACCGCAACGTTGGACTGGATCCCGTGTTCCTGACAATAACGGGCTTCTCGTTCGGCCTCGGGCGGAAGATCATCTGGAATCGATTTTGCAAAGATACAATTGCCTTCACGAAACTCGTTGATAAACCACGGCAACTGAGCCACTTCGAATGTGCCGATCGGAAACCGCGGGCAACCTTGCACCGCATAGGAATGCGTCACATTGATGCGTGCGTCGTCATCGCCAAATTCAAAAAACGTGCAACGGTCGTTGCCCAGAAATTGAACCAGCGATTTCAAACTCTCGTTGATCTGATCCTCGATCTGATCGATGGGCGAATTGATGAAGCTGGCCGAAAGCGTGGAAAGCAATCGTTCAAAGCTCAATAGTTGCCACGGCATCTGGTCGGATTCACGATCCAAACTTCGTTGGACATCAAGGTCCACCACCCCACAAAGCACGGCACCGTCGTGATCGCCGTACAATTTTACCGCCGTCACGAATGCTTTCCGCGATCGATCGTCCAGCCCGTCAAAGCTGCAATCAAACTGGCACGACGATTGATCTCCTCGCAGCAACTGATCCAGTTGCTGCCTGACCTCTTCCCAATCGGCGTGGCCGACGAATGATTCCGTCTGACGCCCCAAGATCGCTTGCGCATCTCCGGACACCCACTGGCAAAACGCTTCGTTCACCGAACAAACGCGTCCGTTTCGGATAACAAAAAGCGGACTGCTGGCTTGTAGGAACTGTGAACGAAGCCCTGACGACAGTCCCATGAACCGATCGTCAAGACTGTTTTGCGCGTTCACCAATTTGCCGCCTGAATTGCAAGTCAGAATGCGGATCGCTTTGGAAGCATTGCGATACGCTCTCGCATCACATCCCGCCCGCAAGTGAATAGAGCGCCCCGATGAACGCTCAAGTTACCGGGACTTAGACCGAAAAGTAGACTTTGACGACTTCAAAATACAGCGACAACTGCCGAAATCACAACCGACGAAACGTCTGTTCACATTTGACCGCAAGTACACTCGACAAGATGACTTGGCGTGACGTTCCGGCCTGACGCTTTTGCGAAGATTTCTTCACCGATGTCCAACATCTTCATGGTGGTCCGATACGCCAATCGAACCGCAGGTAAGGCCTCAAGTTTCCGACACGTCAACAGCCGCGTTGTAGAACCGGACTGCATGAAGCCTCGCATCGATCCGAATGCCAATCGAACCGCAGGTGTTCACCTTGACTTGCACGTGCCGGCACCGTCCGACAAACAACAGGCTAGAACGTTGAGGCAAAAATATCGGCCAACCGTACGATCGATGTTCGCAACAATACCGCTAGCCGCGAACGGAAATCGACCGTCGAAAGAGTGCCAGACTGGCCAGGAAGCAAACCATTCCCAGCGACACCGTGGCAAAGAACTCGTGCCATACATCGCGCAGCCCGGCGCCGCGAAAGACAATGGACTGAGCAAAACTGACGAAGTGTCGTGACGGAAAGAAGTACGTGATCGACTGCAGCCAATCGGGTTGGCTTTCGATCGGTGTGATGGCTCCCGACAGCATCTGTAGCGGCAGCACCGTCAACAAAACCAACAAGGCAAACTGTGCCATCGACCCCGACATGGTTCCCAGCAAAATGCCCATGGCGGTTGCGAAGAACAAATACAAAGTGATTCCGGCCAACAACAACCAGCGCGATCCCGCGATTGGAACCCCCAGTAGGTTCTCGACGACCAACCACAGCGAAAGCATCACGGCAACCAAAACCACCGAGCCATTAGCACAAACCTTGGAGACGGCGATGTCAAAGGACGTCAATGGCATCACCAACAAGTGTTCGATCGTGCCGTGTTCCCGTTCGCGAATCAAAGCGGCCCCGGTCAAGACGATCGTCAACAGCGTGATTTGGTCGATGATGGCGGTCATGCTGGCGAACCAACTTGTATCTCCATTGGGGTTAAACGCGCGCCGGACAATCAGATCGACCACCGACGCGGACGACTGGTCGCTTCCCGTCACAAAACGATCGATCTCATCGTTCACGATGTTTTGAATGTAGTTGGCGCCGATGTTCGCTTGAAGCACTGCCGTTGCATCAATATTGACTTGCAATTCCGGATTTCGATCGGCGATCACATCCGCCTCAAACCCTCTCGGAATATTGATGACGAACATCAATTGGCCGGAATTCATCAGTGGATCAATTTGATCCGCGCTAACCAGCACCGGCTGATTGAAGTAGGGCGGATAGAAGGCCGACGCGATCCGTCGCGACAGCGTTGTATTGTCTTCATCCACAATGCCAACGGATGCATGGTGGACTTCGGTGGAAATCCCCGTGGCTTGGCTATACACACTGAACGTCAACGCAAACCCCAACAATGCGATCAGCATCTTGTCGTGTCGCACGCTGCGCAACTCCTTGAGAGTCAGCCACAGGATGTTTTTTGCAGTTTGCATCAGGAGGTTCTCCAAACAACGTCATCGAGCGGCACGACGAATTCCAGCACAACGCAAGAACATCCGGGTTAACGCCGAATCATTAGCGATCTTGTTTCCGCAGTAAAATCACACTAACCAACAGATAAAAGGGGGCGAAAAGTGCAAGAGCCAACAGATCAGGCGCCAAGTCCGTTGCCCCCAGACCTTTGGTGAACGCTCCCACACTCATTCGCATGAAATAGGTTGTCGGCCAGACGGATCCGATCCACTGAGCCGTCCCGCTTAGCGTCGAAACTGGTTGCATCATGCCTGAAAACTGCACCGTCGGCATGATGGCCACAATTGCGGTGGCAAACACTGCGGCGACTTGACTTCCGGTGAAACACGAGGTCAACAACCCCAGCCCGGTTGTTGCCGTCACGTAAAAGAGCGCGCCCAATACCAAAAACCATAGATCGCCTTTCATGGGAACGCCGAAAACATAGACGCCCATCCACGTCAACAGCCCAAAGTTAACCATGGCAATGCCGACATACGGCAACTGTTTTCCGATCAAAAACTCGGTGCGGGTGGTCGGTGTCACATAAAAGTTCGTAACCGACCCCAGTTCTTTCTCCTTCGCAACACTGACCGCCATCAAGATGGCGGGTATCAAAATCAACAACATCGGTGGCACACTAGGTACCATCGCATTGATACTCTCAAAGCTTGGGTTATATCGGTACCTCAGTTCCAAGTCAGCGTACGTCAGTGCGGAATCGGATCCATAGGTTTCTCGCGCCAGCGTTTGGATGTAATTCACGTGCACGCCTTCGGTGTAGCCCGCGATGGTTTCCCCTCGAAATGGCATTGCTCCGTCAACCCAAGCAAACACTTCGGGAACATCGCCACGAACCAGTCGCCTACCAAAGTCGGGTGGAATTTCTAGCACCAGGGACACGTCCCCCGAAACAAGTCGGCTCTGCAGTTCTACTTGCGATGTAATCGGCGTCTGTTCCAAGAAGTATCGCGACCCGGCGAATCCACGCACGCACTCACGACTTTGCGGGGTTTGGTCTTGGTCAAAGACGGCGAACCGCAAATCCTCGACATCCGTCGTCATCCCAAACCCCAACACCAACATCAACATGACCGACCCGGCCAGCGCAAATCCCAATCGGATCGGATCTCGCATCACCTCCAAAGTTTCCCGATACGAATAGGCCAGCAAACGTCGAAGACTGAAACGTTTCGGCGGATCTTGCGAATGCGACGCACCGGTCCCGCTTGGTTTTTCCGTCGCGTGGCTGTTGGTCTGCGGTGTGCCAACCGGTCGCGTATCCGGCGTGGCCGACGACGGGTCATCTTTGATCGCATCTTGAATGTATCCGACAAACGCTCGATCCAGCGTGGATTCACCTCGCTCTTGGATCAATCGATTGGGCGCGTCGCAGGCCAAGACCTTGCCTGCATGCATCAACGAAATACGATCACAACGCATCGCCTCATTCATGAAGTGCGTTGAAATAAAAATGGTCACGTTGTCCCGGCGTGACAAATCCACCAGCAATCGCCAGAAACCGTCACGGGCAACTGGGTCCACCCCGGATGTGGGTTCGTCCAAAATCAACATTTCTGGACGATGCAGAATCGCAACAGCCAGGGACAAACGCTGCCGCACGCCCAGTGGCAATTGACTGGCGGACTGGTCCAACTCCTCAACCAAACCAAACCGGTCGGCCAACTCCCTGACACGCGATTGACGATCTTCGATCGAAAACAATCGCGCGTGCAGCAACAAGTTCTGCCGTACGGTCAGTTCTTCATATAATGAAAAGGATTGCGACATATACCCAACGCGACGACGAGTGTCCAAGTTGTGTGCGTCGACGGTCTGGTTGAATAACTTGGCCGTCCCATCGCTGACGGGCAACAATCCGGTCAACATCTTCATGGTGGTCGTTTTGCCGCAACCATTGGACCCCAGGAACCCGAAGATCTCTCCTTTGGCGATTTCAAAACTGACATGATCCACCGCTGTAAAATTGCCAAAACGACGCGTCAGTCCCTGCGCGACGATCGCCGGCGGGCCACCGTCATTGATCAGCGGCGGTATCGACAATGGGGCTTTGCTACCGCGTTCGCTTTCGGGTAACAATCCGACAAAGGCTTCTTCCAATGTTGTTGTCGATTCTCCTTTGATCTGACCAGGCGTGCCTTCGGCCAACACCTTTCCCGCATTCATTGCCACCAACCAATCGAATCGCTCGGCTTCTTCCATATAGGCCGTCAAAACGAAAACGCTCATTCCGTCTCGTTGTTGACGAATTTCATCAATCAAAGTCCAGAATTGCTCTCGCGACAACGGATCCACCCCCGTGGTCGGTTCGTCCAAGATCAAGAGATCGGGGTCATGAATCAGAGCGCAACACAGGCCGAGCTTTTGCTTCATGCCGCCGGACAATTTCCCGGCGGGTCGACCTCGAAATGGATGCAGTCCCGTCGAACGCAACAGGCGATCGATGCGCCGGTCGCGTTCGTGACGACTCTGGCCGAATAGTCGCCCAAAGAAGTGCAGGTTCTCGGTCACACTTAGTTCGGCGTAAAGATTTTTCCCCAGACCTTGCGGCATATAGGCGATCCTTGGGCAGACCTTGCGTCGATGCTGGTGGTCACGCATTGACCCGCCCATCACAACCACATCGCCGGTCTGCAAACGCTTCGCCCCCGCGATCAAAGCCATCAGCGTCGACTTGCCGACGCCATCGGGCCCTATCAAGCCGACCATTTTCCCACCGGGCAATTCCAACGTCACGTCATCCACCGCAACGGTGTCGCCATAGCGGTGGGTCAGCGATTCGATACGAGTGACAGTCATTGGTTGTCCGATTCATCATTGCCATCGGCCAAGACTGCTTCAGGGAATCGATGGTTCAGTGATTCCGGCCATTGAACACTGTCGTCCAGCCGAACGTAGGCCACTCCTCGAACCCCAGTTTTGACCCGTCGGATATGTTTCTTGACCAACTCGCGAGGAATCTGAACCTTGACTCGGAACATCAACTTGTCACGTTCCTTCATCGTCTCGACCTGCTTGGGTGTGAACTGAGCTTCAGGCGAAACAAAGGTCACTTCGGCGGGAATCGTGTACTGGGGTGCAAAATCCAATGCGATACGCGCGTCGGCATGAATCGACAACTGCGTCGTCAGACTCGATGGAAGAAAGATTTCCATGTAGACATCGCTCAAATCAAGTAAAGTCAAAACTTTGCCTCCGGCCGCGACGACTTCGCCTTCCTCGGCCAGTCGGTACAAGACACGCCCCGAGACCGTCGACCGAAGGGTGAAGTCGTCGATCTGAGTTTGGATACGGCGAATCTCAGCTTCGACGGCCTCAATGGCTCTCTCAGCCGTCCGCTTATGAGCTTTCGCCACCTTCAAGATCGCTTCGGCGGAATCACGTTGTGTCTTGCGAGTATCAAATTCTTCCTGTGACGCGGCGTTGCGACGAACCAATTGTTCGGTACGCCTCAAATTCTGATTCGCCAGTCGCAATTCGCCTTCGTAGCGGACGATCTCGGCCTCCGTTTCCGAAAGTGATTCGATCGCCTCAGCCAGCTGCGCCTTGGCTTTGGCCATCGTGGCTTCAAGTTCAGCCGCGTCCAACGTTGCCAGGATTTGCCCAGGTTCAACCAGATCACCTTCATGGGCATTGATACGTAAAACTCGACCGGCATACTTGGCCGACACGTCCACCAAATCCGCTTCGATGCGTCCATTGCCATAAACAATTTTCTCCGGCAGTGCGTCTGCAGACCGACGGACGATTTCTTCCTGCCACAAGTACCAGGCCCCGAAAGCCGCGACGATAAAGAGCAGGATCAAAAGGATGCGTTTGAACATCGGCTTGCATTCCATTTAGGTGAAAAGTGCAGTTCCGAGGATGCAAACCCGAGGCCATTTCGCATCCCGAGTCGGAAAAGCTCCGACACTGCGTCGATTTGCCGGGCTTAGGTGCCAGCCCCGCGGATGCCGCCGCGATAACGGACCGACCAGCAACGCGAATTGCACTTCGGTTCGCATGCCCCGCGGAACTCTGGCATCCAAACATGACTCGACATTCATCCATCCAGACCGTCGACGTCATGTCCGGCTGCACGGAGACGCCGCAGTTCGTCACGCCTAGCTTCGTCAAACAGCAACGGCAGGTACGGCAGATTGATCAACACAATCAACAGCAGCATCGCCGCCGCAACGACACCCACCAGTTGCCAATCCAAAGAAGCAGCTGCGATGATAAACGTCCCCATTGCAAGGACCCCTAACAGCTTTAGCACGAACAAGATCCCGGCCGTTTCAAGATCAGCGTCCAACTCCGTTTTCTGTAGATGATCTGCGCCGCCTTCCCGCAGAATCGAAGCCCGGGATCGAAATTCCAAGTAGTTTGCCCCCGCCAAGATCGCGGTCAGAAAGGGCAATGGGATCGCTGCCAGATAGGCAACCTGGCGTGCAAACAGCAGTGTCACCACGGTGCTGATCAGACTGAGGACCAGCAGCAGTCGCACACCATTTCGAAAGCGCCGTGCCCCCAAGTGCGCGTCCGATTCCACGGGTAAAATGGTTTTGTGACTGGAACTTTGCATGACATCACCTTTGATTAGCAGGGACAACCGTTGGTGGTTGCATCAAGGTGCGATTCCTATGCCGACAGACTGATCCCTCCGCCGTGCCGGATGGTTGATCAAATATGCACAACATGCGCGAAACTCTCTGGGCCCGCGTGACCCATATCGCACACGGGACAATTCCATCCCCCATTGGCTGCACGCCGCCGACATCGTGACTTCGGCCAGGGATACAAAAGCAACACTTTTCCCTGTCGTCCGCAGTCGCTTGCCCAGAAAACGTTCTCCCAGATGGAACCCAAGAATGCTGAGAGCCAGCAAGGTGGCAAACGAAAACCACTGTGATATCTCATCAGGGACCAGTCGCCATACCTGCGGCCCCGCTAGGAACCCCAACAGCAACAGCAGCGTAACGCGGGGAACATAGATTCGGCGTCCAAGCACATCGGCGGCAAAGCCGGCCAGCAAAAACCCGCCCAAGATGATTAACGACACCGCATCAGGCACACCATTCAAAACCCGACTCCTTAAGACCTTTCGATCACACCGATCGGTTACGACAAAAGGCCACAGGTCCAACGTTCCTCCGACCTCCGATTCCAAATCTTTTTTGCAAAAGCTGGACCAGAAGACATTTGGCACGACTCATGCAAAGCAGTTCCCTTTGTTTCCGGTTCCATCCACAAGGAGTGCTCTGATGTCAGGTCAATCCACACACGCCACCGACGAATCTATGCATCACGACCATCGACAATGGCAAAGCGACATCGCGATGTGGCGGCAAGACACCGAACAATGGAAAGAAGATCATCAAAATGTGCAGCGTCTGCTGGCCGAAGCACAGCAACAATTGGAAAGCCATGCCGCCGCGTTGGCTTCGCACGTCGATGCCCTCGATTCGCACGAAGCCCAAACCCTGCAACACGAACACGATGTCGTCGCCCAATGCCGTGACCAGCCAGACTCACCGGCACCGGGTGTCGCCAATCACGAAATGGAATCCCAAAAACACCAAAACCTCTACCAAGCCCATGAACGCATGAAAAAGCACCACCACACGGTGGTCGCCCAAATCAACATGTTGGCGTCCAGCTTGCGGACGTCGCTTTAGCGGACCGTTAAAGAACAGCGTCTCCGACCTGAGATAAAATTCATCCGTCAATCTTTGACGGCGAGAAATCCGTGCAACCCGACCGGAAATTCGACATCGGAATAGCGATCCAGTTCACTCACCTCAAAACCTGTTTCCCGCAAGTCGTCGACCACCTGTGTCGGTGAAAAGAGTTTCAGTTGGTGTGTTTCGGCGTCACGCCGGAAACGTCGGCCTTCACGAACGAAGGTTACGATCCGTCGCGTCAACCGATCGGCGTTGGACGATGTTTCGACCAAAACAGTCCAATCGTCAGTGTCGCGATAAGTCTGCGTCGGTCGATCGGGCGCCCGATCCGGACCGGCGATGTCGAACAGAAACAGCCCGCCGGGTTTCAACGCCTGAAACACACCGACGATGAATTTGCGAAAGGTATGCCGATCACAACGTGGATCAAATCCATAGTTGAAAATTTCGCCGATCGCCATGATCGCAACGGACGACGCCAGTGTTTGATCGAGGTATGATCCCACCGAAAACTCGCCGTCCGGTACACGTCGGCGGGCGATTTGGATATGAGATTCTGATAGATCCATCCCCAAAACGTTATAGCCGTGATCGTCGACAATCTTCGACGCAATCCCTCCGCCGCACCCGACATCGATGACCGTTCCATCTTTGACGCCACGACGTTGAAGTTCCCGCACCATCATGCGAGCGGCACCGGCCGCAAAATGTCCGAATCCGGCATCATGAATCAGAGCAAGGTCGGTACGGTACGGTGAATCGAGCATAACATCGGCCCTGAAGATCTGGATTGCACGCAGGTACCAATTTCTAGTCGTATCCGTATCGGCGAACAAGGAATCGTTCATTCACCGGCCAGTCATCTTTCTCCGACGACGCTCGCGACACACAGACCGGCACGCACCAGGTTCGTTGAATGCTTTGGCGTGCACCAGCGTTCGGGCTCTTGTAAACTTGGCTCTTGCCCGCCAAACCATCCGAGGCGTTGTCGATCCCGCGCACCACGCTTGAGCGATCCGCCCGATTCTTCACTCGCTGGAACATTTCGCTTTGATTTGCCCGTCCAGGATTCTGTCTATCTTGCTGGTCCTCGTTGCCTCATCAGGCAATCGGGTTCACCCCAGATTGTTTGCCGACAGCGTGCCGCAAGACATTTTTTTGGCCCTGCAAACACATTGCCAACAGTGTCACGGACCGGATACGGCCGAAGCCGACCTGCGCATCGATCAACTGAATGCCGATCTGGTGGACCGTGAGAACGCTGCGCACTGGATCGAAATTCGCAATGCAATTAATCGGGGCGAAATGCCACCGGATGGCGAAACACCGCTGCCCGTTGATGTTATCTCGCAGACGTCGCGTTGGGTGACCCAGAGTCTGCGCGATGCCACGCGGGCCGAACACCGATCAGATACTCAAGTCCAACTGCGACGTCTCAATCGGCACGAATACACCAACACGGTTGCGGATTTGTTGTCAATGAAGTTCCCAACGGGGGAAAGCCCACTGGACGCCCTGCCTCCCGACGGAACCGCCGAAGGTTTTGACAAGGTTGGTTCCGCATTGATGCTGGATCCTTCGTTGATGACGCACTATTACGAAGTCGCGCGACGGATTGCTGATCGTGCTATCGTCGATGGTCCGCCCGAGTATCCGACCGAAATCATGCGGATGGAGTTCGAAGACATCGCCGAAAGCACAGCGATCGGTTACCTCGTTTCTCGACTGGGCATGGAACCAGTCCCCGGTGGCTTGCGTTTGATCGAGGGTCGCACACGTTCCTTCGGATTGCTGAGATATCCGGGCCGAAAAGATCAGAACGTTGCACCGGTCAACGGGTTCTATCGCTTTACGCTTCGCGCCGGCGCTCGTCCGGACGAAGACGGGCAATGGCCACGGGTCCGTCTGACGCAAAGCCATCCCGACGACACAATGCGGACGATCATGGAGGTTGACGTCACCGCACCTTGGGATCATCCAGCGGAATACAGCGTGACCATCCCACGAGATTCTTTGGGCAAAGAACTGAGTGTCGAAATCTTAAACGGAACCAACCTCTATATGGGACAGCGTCCCGGCGAAGATTTCCGGCGTGCAATCAATGAGGTCGGAAAGACGGACAACTTCACCGAATCGCTACGCCTGACCGGTCGTAAGATTGCGGAAGGTTGGGGTGGAGATCGCTCCACGCCGGATCCAGAGAAACGGGATCTGACCCGATTCAAACAAGTCTATTTGGACTATCTGGAGGTCGAAGGCCCGCTGTACGACCAGTGGCCCCCCCAAAGCCATACGACCCTGTTGTTTCAAGGCGACGATCCGACCGATCCCATGGCATATGCGCGGCAGATTTTCCGCCGGTTACTGCCAAGAGCCTGGCGTCGCCCTGTCGGCGAACGCGAATTCGATTCAATTCTGGGGGTGGTTCAAGTGGAACTGGACAATGGCGGCTCGTTCCACCAGGCCATCCGCGTCGGCCTGATCGCCACATTAATGTCGCCTAACTTTTTGTACTTAACAGAAATCTCCCAGCCTTTGGACGATGACACCTCCGTCGAAACGAACACGATCGATGACCACCAGATCGCATCACGAATGTCGTACCTGCTGTGGAATTCGATGCCGGACGGGTCGCTATTTCGTGCAGCCGATGCGGGGCAACTGTCCGATGCCACCCACCGCGCCGCACAAGTTGATCGGATGTTGGGTGACCCCAAGGCGGATCGCTTCGTCAACAGTTTTGCGCGGCAATGGTTACAGACCGACGAATTCTTAAGTTTTGTACCGGATCGGAATCTTTATCGAGACTACGACGAACCACTGTCCAAAGCGGTGGTCCAGGAGCCGCTTGAGTTTTTTCGCCATGTGCTGCGAGAAGACCTTTCGGTGCTGAACTTCATTGATTCGGACTTCGTCGTCGTCAACGATCGGCTGGCCCAACACTATGGTATCGCCAACGTATCGGGTGAACAGTTTCGAAAAGTCTCCTTGCCGCCACATTCCCCCCGCGGCGGTTTGCTGGGCATGGCCGGAGTTCATCAAAAAGGATCCGATGGAATTCGCACCAAACCTGTTTCGCGTGCGGTCTATGTCCGTGAAGTCTTATTCAACAATCCCCCTGACCCGCCGCCACCGAATGCAGGTGAAGTGGAACCGAACATTCGAGGGCAATATTTGACGGTCCGCGAACGTCTGATGCAGCACAAGCAAATCGAAGCCTGCGCCTCGTGTCACCGGTCTCTCGATCCTTACGGACTCGCGTTGGAAAACTTCAACGTGATTGGTGCTTGGCGTGACCAACAAGACGGCGAAAACTTTCGCGGCCGCAATCTTCCACCGATCGATCCAAGCGGTCGATTGCCCAACGGACAAGAATTCTCGTCGTTTCAAGAATTTCGTGATCGGTTGTTATTGCAAGGGGATCGTTTTCGCCGGGCTTTGGCGGAAAAAACGTTCATCTACACCTTCGGGCGTCCGATCGCTCCGGCCGATGACGCAATGTTGGCACAGGTGGTGACCGAGATGAAGAATAATGGCGACACCCTGCGGGCTCTGATCAAATCCATTGTTACCAGCAAGGCCTTTGTTACCCGATGAATATCCAATCATTCACCCCACTCCACCGCCGTGCGTTTTTGCGTGGCTCCGGCGGCTGCCTTGCTCTTCCCTGGCTGGAAGCGATGCTGCCACGAGTCGGCGCCGCAACGGTGCCGCCCGAACGAACGCCTCGGATGGGCATGTTCTATTTCGGTACTGGCATGAACATGCGTCAGTTTTATCCCGATGGGCTTGGCATCGCCGCGAAACTATCACGCATTTTAACCCCCCTTGAAAAACACCGTGGACATTTCACGGTCCTTTCGGGCACAGAGCTGACGCACGGTGGCGGGCACAACGGTGCCTATCCATTTGCAACTTCCATCGCACGAGGGGAAAAGCAATCGATCTCGCCCGACCAGATTGTGGCCGAACGATTCGGTTCGCGAACACGATTCCCCTCATTGCAGTTATCCGTCAAACGGGGAACTGGTTTCGGCAGCCAAGCCTTGGCAACCATTTCCTGGAATCGGCAAGGCATTCCTTTGGCCGCTGAAAACGACCCTCAGGTACTTTTTAACCGCCTGTTCCGTCCGACCGACAAACAGCTTCGTGGCAAACAGGCCGACGAATTTCGCCGTCGTGGCAGCGTCTTGGATGCGGTTCTTTCCGACGCGCAGTCGCTGCAGAGCAAACTGGGACAAGCCGATCGCCAGCAATTGGACCAGTATTTTCAATCCGTCCGCGAAGTCGAAAAAACCTTGCGGACAGAGATCGAATGGTCTGATCGCCCCAAGCAGACTCCCAATTTAAAAGGCTATGGCGATTACGAACAAGCCGTCACACCGGAGGGCAACGGCAAGTTCATTTATGACACCTACGCAAAACTGATGTACGATCTCATTGCGCTCGCATTCCAAACCGATTCGACACGCGTGATCAGCTATGTGGTCCGCACCGAACTGGCCGGCGGTGTGTATCCGGAATTCGGTGTATCCAAGGGCTATCACGAATTAACGCACCACGGGAACGATCCCAAAAACTTGGAACAACTGGCAAGCGTCGACACCATCTACATGCGGCACTGGGCCTACTTCCTCGATCGCCTGGCATCCATTCGCGACGGCGACGAAACACTGTTGGATCAAACACTGCTGGGATTTTCTAGTGGGATGGGCATTGGCCACAGCAAAGACACGCTGCCGACGATGATTTCCGGTGGCAGCGGGTTGGGTGTCCGCCACCAGACACACCTCAAACTTCCCGATCACACTCCGCTAGCGTCGGTGTGGCAAACCATGGTCGATCGCATGGGAGTGCCGGTGGAAAGCGACTTTCAAGACAGCACAGGAGTGATCGGAGAGTTGATCACATGATCGCGTCACACTGTCCACCCTTTCCAATCTACCGGGCTGTGATCGCGATGATCTTGTCATCGTTCATCTCAGCAACGTGGCCCCTGCTAGCCGACCAACCCCAATCGGCCTCGAACGTCAACTCTTTGGGAATGGCCTTCGTCACTGTTTCGCCGGGAACGTATCGTCGTGGTTTCGATGGTTCCAGTCAGCGTGACCGCCTTTTTGCACGCACTCATCGTTACAGCAATCATGCCGATTTCAAGTTCGATTCCCCATCGCACCTGGTAACTCTTAGCAAGTCGTTTCAAATTCAAACGACCGAGGTCACTGTCGCGCAATTCCGTGCCTTCACCGACGCAACCGACTACCAAACGGATGCCGAAATGGGGGCCGGTGCATTCGGCCTTTTCCCGGACCAGAAGCGTTACAACGACCGATTTCAAAGATCCCCCTCGGTGACTTGGCGGGAACCGGGTTTCGCGCAGACCGATGATCATCCGGTTGTTGCCGTCAGTTGGAACGACGCAACCGCGTTTTGCGAATGGTTGAGCAAAAAGGAGGGCGTCACCTACCGACTGCCCAATGAAGCGGAATGGGAATACGCCTGCCGTGCCGGCAAAACGTCATGGTATTCCTGGGGAACCAATCCTGATGATGCATACCGTCACGCGAATGTCGCCGACGGGGCACTGGAGACGGCCTATCCAAACACCACACGCTACCAACGGGCCGTCAAACTGGAACCCGATGACGGTGACGGCGTTGTTTTCACGGCACCGGTTGCAAGCTTTCGCCCCAATCCTTGGGGGTTATATGACATGCACGGCAACGTCTGGGAATGGTGCCATGACCGATGGGTCCCCGACCTATACCGTCGATACTTGGACGATGTGCCCCACCAGAAACGCGCCGAATTCAACGTCGACGATCCAGTGGAAACGAAAAAGACCGACCAGCATGAATACGGCGACTGGCGTTGCATGCGTGGCGGTGCTTGGACCTGCGCACCGGCTTCCGTTCGATGCTCCATCCGCACCTATGCCGAAGCTGGCGATGCTTCGATCTACACCGGATTTCGCGTGGTCCGACAGTAGTGCGTTGCCGACTGGATCGCAAATGCGACTGCGTCCGCTACTTCATCAACTCGGCAATTCGCTTGCGGATTCGCGATGTCATCTGAGCGTTCCCGGGTTTGGCCAACGTCCAAAGCACGATCCTATATTGCTCGCGTTGCAAATCGATACGAATCGCCGCTTGGTAGGGTGGCAAAGATCCACCGTGGGAAACGGTGACCACGCGATTGCCTTGCTTGGCCAGCATCCAACCGTACCCGTATGACTGCGTTTGAAATGCGGGTGACACAAAACGCTGCCAAGACACTTCGCTCATCACTTGCTCCTCGGCCAAGCGCCCCTGGTCCACCATCATCCTGGCAAATTTCCCAAGATCGTTCGCAGTCGTGTAGAGACTCCCTCCCACCAAGGGAAGCCGATGCCTCTGCCCCAAAGTATGAGGCGGAACGAGTTGCGACTTGCCTCCCATCGCAATTTCCTCAAGCCCAAGTGCAACCGGAAAGTAAGTCGTCGACGCCATCCCCAGCGGCTCACAAACTCTCTTCCGCAGCACCGATTCGAAGGCTTGCCCACTCGCCTTTTCCGCCATCATTCCCACCAGAATGTATCCAGCGCCGCTGTACGCATACTTCGTCCCCGGCGGCGAAGACAAAGGTTGTTTTGCGATCATTTGCACTGATTCTTCAAGCGATAGACGAAAATCACGAATCGCTCTCAATTGAATTTTGGTCAGCCGGTTCTTTTGCGAATAAATGCCTCCGCGATGGGCGAGCAATTCACGCAAGGTCGGCGAACGCACATTGATCCCGTCCGCTGTCACCGGCGAACCATACGCGGGTATCCATTGGCTCGCCGGCGTGCTCAAGGACAACACTTGATGGTCAAGTAGCGAAAAAACTGCGGCGGCGGCGACCGGCTTGGAACAAGAAGCGATACAAAACACGGTATCGTCAGAAACAGAACGCTGATCCGTTGGTCCAAGCGTTCCGATGTTCACCGACCGCTCGTTCCCGGAACCCACCCCGCCCACCAGAACTTGAGCCCCCACAACATGGCCGGCCGCAACCTCCTGTCGCAAAAAGCTCGCGATTGTCTCTTGCGATGATGCACCGCCATGCGATTCGGCGCGAACGCCTCCGGCCAGCAGAATCATCAACAACAAACTCGCCTTCGACATTTGAATTCTCCATGGTGAAACGACGATACCAATCATAGCAAGA
This sequence comes from Crateriforma spongiae, assembly GCF_012290005.1. NCBI lineage: Bacteria > Pseudomonadati > Planctomycetota > Planctomycetia > Pirellulales > Pirellulaceae > Crateriforma > Crateriforma spongiae. The sequence continues at coordinate 906,437 of NZ_JAAXMS010000001.1, read as the reverse complement.
CGCCGTTGCGACTCCGTGGCGTCAAAGGTCGCGACGCACTTCCGTGTATGCCCAATCCTTATCCGTCTTGAGTTACTGTTTGCAGACCAGATTAGACCTAGCTTTCTGGTAGTCGGTCAGGTTCTCATGCCTGGTCAGCCACAGGCAAGTGTCAGCTTGCAGGTCAGAATCGGCCACGATGCGACGGACCAGGACCGCCGCATCCCCTTGGTGCGTCGGCGCGTCCTCGGGCGACTGCTTCCCGTTGGCGTTGGATTCGGACAACAACGCGCAGTAGCGGGGCGCAGCTTTCCGGCGTTCCGCGCTTGGCCAGCTAGAAGTCTCGATGCTCCAAACGGACCTTTGCTTGCCCGCTGGCTTGATACAGATACGCCGGCTGTTCCGTGCGTTTCCTCAGCACGATGGCGACTCACGATCGATTCGAAGTAGTCGGCTACTCCGAAACCGTTCGAACACAAGCCGCACGCCAAATGTCGGCGGTGACGCTAAAGAGCGATCCAGCAAGAACTTAGAATCAATGGGGGATACAGGCTCCAAAAAATCGCCTGAAACATCGACAATCACAACGCCAGTCAAACAAGGCGACGCATTATCCGACGCAATCCGAGACGATGAAACGCTTTGCCAACTCGTGCTACTCTGGTCCACTCTGGACGAACCGATTCGGCAAGCGATACTGACCATCGCGCAACGCTCGACATCGTCGTGACACTGTCAAGACAATTGTGGGCATTCTTCGACATCCTCGCTTTGGCTGTTACAATAGTGCCTGGCGTTTTCACTACAGCGTTGGAACCCTGAAATGTCGGAAACTGCTCAGCAACTCATTTCGTCCGCATTACAACTTCCCGCATCTGACCGAGCGGAAGTCGTCGACGCGATCCTGGCGAGCCTTCAGCCACAACTTGATGGGGATTCGGCTGCCGAGATTCAAAACGCCTGGGCCAACGAGATACGGAGCCGAATCGACGACATTGATTCAGGCCGAGTGAACACGATTCCGTCGGCCGAAGCATGGAAGATGATTGATGGCGAAGCGGAACTACCAGACTGAGTTTCATCCGGAAACGATCTGAGAAATCCGAGAGTCGATTCAGTGGTACCGCGACCGAAATGAGCAGGCCGCTGACGAGCTTCGTACTTTAGTGCAGTCTGCTGAATCTCTCATCGAGAGGTCACCGGAGTCTTGCGCGCCGTATCTACACGAGACTAGAGGCTACCGGTTCCAAAAGTTCCCATTCGTTCTCGCCTATATCCTGCGAGACGATCGAATCTACTTCGTAACGCTCGCCCACACACGCCGAAAACCTGGCTACTGGCGAGAGCGACTACAGGGTTAGGCGCCCGTGGCGTGCTCCCCAAAAAGAAAGCCCGCGAGTTGCGGGCTGATTGCAAGAAAACGCCGCTACGCTCCACTCGGAGCATAACGGCGTGATGGGCGATACAGAATTCGAATCTGTGACCTCTGCGGTGTGAATCGCGATGAAACACGCAACCATTACCCCGGTTTTTGCGGGAAAAACCCCGTTTCCGTTGCTGTTCACCAGCATACCGCGTGCAACGCTCGTTGCAACCAATGGGGGTGATTGTGATATTAGATGTCCTGAATTGGGCCGAAATGGCCAATTCTTGGGTACAGATATCAAGAATGGGGTAACGCTATGAAACGTGACATGCAGCTAGTGCGGGACATCTTTTTCCAAATTGAGGATCTCCCCCATGACAATAAAGGCCCATTCGATAAGTTGCCGGATAAGTCTGCTGAAGTCCTAGACTATCACCTGAAAATCCTGCAGGAGGCTGGGCTGGTCGCTTGGGATCAAATCGATCACGGGAACGATTGCAACTGGTACTTCGGTCTACGCCTTACCTGGATCGGTCATGAGTTTTTGGACAACGCAAGAAACGAGGGCATTTGGTCTGAAGTCAGAAGGGCACTCAACGACAACGCCGTAAAGAGTGCTTCCTTCTCGATTTGGGCATCGACTCTTTCGGACCGTTTATCCCAGCTCCTTAGCTGAATGGTGCGATCCGGTCGCACCCACCGATCCCGATACGACGCCTCGGGATCACGGCGTTTTTTGGCGTTAGCTTGTGAGCTCCGCGTGCAGTTCTGCCGATCGAAGTATCGATTCCGACCGCATCGTTCGGCCACGCCAGCGGTATCGTGCTGATGCCGGTGATGTCCGGTCCACGAGCCCAAGTTCAACGAGGGCTTCACAGTCACGCCGTATCGTGCGATCGCTGATCCTTTCGCCCAAGATGTCGCGAACGTCGTTCGCGATTTCCTGAGGCATCGCTCCGAGCCTCAGCGGCGCCAATAGCTCGATGACCAAGAGCAGACGTTCGAATTGTCGATACCGCCGGCTATTCGGTGATTCGATCGGCTTCATGCCATCACCTTCTGCTTCACCTGAATGGCCGTTCGTTCAAAGGGGCACCCCGGACGGCCTTCGTCATGCCACAGGATTTCCTGAATCGCCTCCCTCGCGTCGTCAGAGAGCCCAGCCCAGCATTCCCGCACCTGCTTCAGTGTTGGGCCGGACTTGCGCGAACGAGCACGCCCGGGCTCCGCTGGTGGCTGATACACCGAAAACGTTGCCTGTTCCACCTCAGCGTTGGCGAATCCCGCCAGCCGATGAACGTCGATGGTCAGGGGCAGGTCTGGAAACTGCAGCTCAATGGGGATCACCGCATGGAAAAATCCGTCTTTCACAATCCTACGCTTGGCTTCTCCCGCGGCGTCCTCCGAAACCGCGATGTAGCTGCCCAAGTCTGCAGGGTGGCCGCCCGAAGTGAGGGGCAGGACCCAAAACACCGTTGTTTTCCACTGGGTTTGCCAGACCGAATCCGGGTCGATGTCCCGGCCAAAAATGCTCCCGCGCATGGTTCGAAATACCCTTCCCGCGTGCATCCGTTTGGGCACGCGCACACACAAGCACGGCGATACGCTTAGAAAGCCGGTTCTCACTCCGGCCCCGATGGGCTTGGCTCCCCGGCCGATGCCGGATCAATACTTTGCGTCCGCCGGACGCATCGCCGTGCTGGTGGGTTCCAAAGTCAAGAGGTGAGAAATCGACCTTTGTCACCGCCGGCAGGACACCCGGTCGGTCAAGTCAGCGACAGTTTCTAAGCCATCGCCGACAGTCAGACAGCCAACATCAGTTTTGCAAAGGCACGGTTAGCCGTCAAGCCCGTGCTTACGCTTACAAATACCGGGCTCCAATTCAAAACCCTCGGCCTTTATCATGCGGGTTGCCGATTTTTGCTAGTTATCTTGCTACTTCATTAGTCGAAAGGTGTTTTTATTCAGATGGCTCTTGATTTCTTTATCAACACCTTGGTAGGACGTGATCGTTACGATCTCACACGAATGTTCAACGAACTGAAGTGTGCAGATCTCGACCGAAAATCCAGTCGAGAGATTGGAAAGCTGGCGCAAGAGATAGCCCAAATTGTTCTGTTGGAAAAAATATCGTACTCGGGATACTTGCCCGTAGGACGGGCGCGCCTGCAAGAAAATTCGTACTTGTTCGCGACAGCCAGCGAACTGTCGACCAATCCCAACCCCAAGGCAGTTAACTTAGGTCGACTAAATATACGTGAGCACCCATTGTTTTATGCTTCATTGGATCCGATAACTTCCGTTACCGAAGTCGCAAGGCCTTGGGAGTCCGGTCGCTTTGTCGGTTACGTGTCAATCTTGGAAGGGTCTTTTCAATCTAATAAAGAATTTCGAGTTGCCTCTGCTCTTATAAATCAAGATCCAAGCAAGTTAACGCATCCGTTTCTAAAGCAGTTTTTTGAGTGGGACCAAGAACACCTTCGTTTTCTTCAAAAAAGGTTCGAGAAGGATTTGCTTGAGAGAATTGTTCAAGTGAGAAACGCACTATCGGGACTGTTGACGACTGATCGCGACCATCGCCCCGGATTGTTTAGGTTGACGGGCGCTATCGGACATTTTCTTCTTTCTAGTAGTCAACCCTTGTGCGATGCGTTGCTATACCCAGCAATGTCACTGAACTGCGCTGGTGTCAATTTTGCGGTTTCTGAACGCGCGATCGATCGGTTTTTCAAACCTTCGCACGTCACGATGTATTCTTACGATTTTGAGCAAAATAGCGGAAACGGGCTCGCGTATCTTATGCTCAAACCGTTATTTCGTGCTGATGTTTCTCACATGAACGGGTCATTGTCCTATGAGTACGTTGGGCAAATTCCTGCGTTGCCGGAGGTGAGTCATATAGCAGAGCAGAACAGCGTGCCGATTCGGCCATCTGCCCGCTGGCATACCCCCGTCGACTTGGGGCCTGCCAAAGATAGCCATGGCTAAAAGCCGGCGGCCGGCTCCAGGGCTCAAAGCATCACCATCGGCCGCCGGCGAAGCACGCTACGAGCGTGCACATCGGAGAATTGAAAATGGGCCGAATACTGGAAGTTAGACAACACTCGGCCGCGACAAAGGAAAACGGGGAACGCGATCCCGTTCGTATCGGCGGCGAATTTTCAGAACTCCGCTTCTACGCCTTCCCCTTGCTCATGTACGTCGGTTTTTGGTCCGCCATCGCAGCGCCGTAATCAAAGTAGGCTTTGATTTGAACGGCCAACTTGTCGGGCGTGTGATCGACGTCATAGAACTTCACTCGCGGGGTTTTGACCGCATCCAAGAATCCAACCACCATCGGCAGGTCTGATGCACGGCCAAACAAGAACCAGTTCTCGGGCGCGTTCCCGGTGAATTTGACCGTGTTGCTGATTCGCTGCTCAACGATGTGTCGAAGCGTTTCTTTTAACGGGTTTCCGGTGACGCGTTGCTCAATCGCGGTTGAATCTCCGGCGGCGAGCGCTTGGATATAGTCCGACTGCAGCAGCGCCTTTGCGTTTTGCTCATTCTTCGGGCCGACCACCAAGAGCGCCGGCTCAATGTCCAGGTCGTTCCCTTCGTCGTCGCGACGTTCACGCATGGCTTGGATCGCAGCTGCCAGGGATTCGATTCCCAGTGCAGTAGATGCCCCTTGAACGTAGTTCAAGTTTGCGGTGCTGAACCAGTTGGCCGCCTTTGCCGCATAGATGACACGCCAAACCAAATCATTCACCGCCCGCCGGCCGGCTCGGCCGTGGGCTTCAATCAGCGTTCGCAACGCTCCCAAGTCGTCGTTGATCCAATCCTTGCGGCTCATGGCCGTGGTTTTGCCGTATTGATCGACCGACCACGCGAACGTCTTCTCATCGACGCCACCGTGTTTCAGTTCACCGTCGGCCCCGACTTCCTCAAATTGCCCGGTGTCGGTGACGCGGATCCCGGTGTTCTCTTTGAAGTTGGTAGCCGTTTTGATCGCGGCGAATTGCGTGTAAGCCGGCGGCCGTTCGATGTAATCGCGCTCGAGCATCTTTTCCGCCGCGTTCGATAGCGTGGCTGGGATGCTGTACGTGCTCGACGCGGCTTGCAGATGCGTCACTGCCTCGGACGCCGAAACGCCTACGCCGCCAAACCCCAAGTGGGCACACAAACGCATTGCAACATCGCCAACGTTTCGGCATCGCATGTCGCGGGCTTGCTGGGTAGTGCGTTCGCCGAATTCCTTCTCAGCAACGCCATCGGCTTCCATCGCAACGAGAACGGCCGCGGCTGCCAAGTCTCGAGTGCTTGATCCCGCGCCGGCGTGGCGGCCGGTGTGGATCGACGGCGAACTCTTGGGGCGTGATGCTCGAACGGCTAACAGTTGCACCTGATTCGCGTTCAAGTTGGCTCGCATCGCGTGGTCATGTAATGCGACGGTTTGGCCGTTCACTTCGATGGTCGGATAACCGTAGGCCGAACAGATGCCCTCCACCTGCAGTTGTCGCTCGGTGTCGGTATCGGTTTGGCGATCGCCAATCGCAACGGATCCGCCGGCGTTCAGCGGTCCAGCCGTCGGCGTGTGTTGTTGCTCGCGCTGATAGGTCGCGTGCAACTGCTGGGTTTGCTGGTCGGAAAGAGCGGTTGTGTCCCATCCGCTCGCTTGAAGCCACTGCTCGAAACTCATCTCGGTTCCCTGATTGGCGTTGATAACGGCACTGGTGGCATCGTCGCCGGCCAGCGAAACAAAACTGATCTCGTAAACGGTGCACGCTCGAATGATTGCCGCCGGGCCGGTGACCTTGCGACCGTTTACCGTGGCATTTCGTCCGGCCTGGACGTGTTCGATGCGGTCGATCTTGGCACCGATCGACAACTTCCACGGGAAGCCACGATCGGCCGATGCGAGAATCTCGGCCGTTGCGTCGTTGGATCCGCTGATCCGGCCTTCCACGGCGATGACAGCCGATCCGATTTCGATTGCTTCGCTGTGTCCGATAACGCGTCCGGGATCATGATCTCGGTGAATCGGTCGCTTTCCCGGGGCGGCTTTGGCGCCGGTCAGGTCGACGTAGGTATCAACCGCAAAACCAGATGG